>JAEZMP010000387.1 GCA_023442215.1 Pseudomonadota bacterium | reverse complement strand
CTCCTCGCCGATCTCGGACGGACGGCCGCGCCGGCCGCGTTCCCGGCCATCGAGGGCGACTGGTCGCCCGCGCCGGCGCGTCCGCTGTGGCAGGTTCCGGGTGCGCGCGGAAAGGCGTTCGTGGATTTCCAGAACGACGTCCACACGGGAGACCTCGCGCTCGCGGTGCGGGAGGGCTACGGCCATGTCGAGCTCGCCAAGCGCTACACCACCAACGGCATGGCGACCGACCAGGGTAAGCTCTCCAACCTCAACGCCATCGGCATCCTCGCCGAGGCCCGCGGCGTTTCGCCGGCGGAGGTCGGCACCACCACCTTCCGGCCGTTCTACACGCCGGTATCGTTCGGCGCGCTGGCAGGCCCGGCGCGCGGGCCGGAATTCCAGCCGGTGCGCCGCTCGCCACTGCATGGCTGGGCGGAACGCCACGGCGCGCGCTTCGTCGAGGCGGGGCTGTGGTATCGCTCGGCCTATTTTCCGCGCCCCGGAGAAACGGGATGGCGCGAGAGCGTCGACCGCGAGGCGCTGGCGGTGCGGCGGGACGCCGGCCTCTGCGACGTCTCCACCCTCGGCAAGATCGAGATCACCGGGCCGGACGCGGCGCTGCTGCTCGACCGGGTCTATTGCAATGCCTTCGCCTCCCTGCCGGTCGGCAAGGCTCGCTACGGGCTGATGCTGCGCGAGGACGGCTTCGTCTACGACGACGGCACCACCAGCCGGCTCGGCGACGGGCACTTCTTCATGACGACGACCACCGCCCAGGCGGCGGGCGTGCTGGCGCATCTCGAATTCTGCGCCCAGGTGCTGTGGCCCGATCTCGACGTCCGGATCGCGAGCGTCACCGACCAGTGGGCGCAGATGGCGATCGCCGGCCCGAAGTCCCGCGCCATCCTGCAGGCGGCGGTCGATGAGGACATCCGCGAGGAGGCGATGCCGCCGCTGGGCGCGCGCGAGGTGACGCTGTTCGGCGGCCGCGTCGCCGCCCGGCTGTTCCGCATCTCGTTCTCGGGCGAACTCGCCTATGAACTCGCCGTGCCCGCCGGGGACGGCGCCGCCGTCGCCGAGGCGCTGATGCAGATCGGTGCGCCCCACGGCCTGACGCCTTACGGCACCGAGGCAATGGGCGTGCTCCGCGTAGAGAAGGGCCACGTCACCCACGCCGAGATCAACGGCACCGTCACGCCGGGCGATCTCGGCCTCGGGCGGATGGTGTCGCGGACGAAGCCGGACTTCATCGGCAAGGCGATGCTGGCCCGCGAGGGGCTTCAGGCTGCGGACCGCCCCGCCCTCGTCGGCGTGCGGCCGCTCGATGCCAGAGCCGCCTTCAAGACCGGCGCCCACATCCTGCCGAAAGGAGTGGCGCCGTCGCTCGAAAGCGATCTCGGCTATGTGACGTCGAGCTGCTTCTCGCCCCATGCGGGCACGACGATCGGGCTTGCCCTCGTCAGCGGCGGACGCGAGCGATACGGCGAGGAAGTGGTGGTGTGGAACGCGCTCGCCGACTCAATCATGCCGGCCATCCTCACCGAACCGGTGTTCGTGAAACCGGGTGGCGACGGGCACAGCGGCGACCCGAGCCCTCTCGTCGCGCCCGTAAACGCGGGTCAGATGGCGCGCGAACCTGCTCTGCCCTCAAGCCCGCTCGGCGATCCGCTAACGGTGGTGCTGACGGCGCTTCCCGAAGGCCACGTACTGCAGATCCTCGCCGCGCCGAGCCTCGATGCCGGCGAGATCGCACCGCGGTTCGCCAGCGCCGGTGACGGCAGCCCGCACGCGGTGCGCCGGCTCGCGCCCGGACAGTGGTTCGTCGTGGGCGACGCCGCGCTTTCCTTGGATGAGGTCCGCGCGAGGGCTGCCGCCCTTGCCGATGTCGCCACCGTGCTCGACCAGAGCCACGGACGCGTGCGCCTGTCGCTGGCAGGGCCGATGGCGGAAGCGGTGCTGGCGCGCGGCAGCGGCCTCGACGTGTCGCGGGCCAGCTTCCCTGTCGGCCGTTGCGCGCAGACGCTGTTCGGCGCCATCGGCATCCATGTCACCCGCGTCGACACGGACGCGTTCGAGATCATGGTGCTGCGCAGCTATGCCGGCAGCCTGTGGCGCGCGCTTGCCCCGCTCGTGAGCGCTGGTGCGGCGAGGGCCTGACCGGCAGCCCGCGCGCTCAGTCGTGGATATAGGGCACCGGCTCGATGGCGTTCACGGCGTGGAAGGCGTCGAGGCGCTCCATCGCCTTCTGGCGCGAGGCACTCAGATGATGCAGCAGGCCGTCGGCGGCGCGCTCGCCATCGGTCTCCATCAGCGCGCGGATGATGTCGAGGTGCTCGTCCATGAACGGATCGATGTGGCGGTCGCGGGAGAGCGCCGCCTGGATGTGCTTGCCGGCGACAAGCAGGCACCGCGCCCGGCGCAATGCCTCCAGGATCTCGGAATTGCGGCTGTAGCCGATGCAGCGCACGTGGAGATCGGTCTCCAACGTATCGAGTTCCGCGACGTCGAGCCGGGGATAGGCCGCGTTCACGGCTTCCAGCCGTGCCGCCATCGCCGTCAGTTCGGCAGGCGGCACATGCCCCGCGGCGCTGCGGATCGCCACCGGTTCCAGCAGCTCACGCAACTCGTAGAGGTCGTTGAAGCGATCGGCATCGAGCGGCACCAGATACCAGTGCGACTTGTCGTCCTTGGCGATGATGCCAGCGGCCTGGGCCTGCATAAGCACGTCGCGCGCCACGGTGCGGCCGACCCCGAAATGGCGGGCGAGCGCGAGCTCGTTGACGCGGAACCGGCCGAACACCGAGCGCAGGATCAGCGCCCGCTCGACGTCGTAATAGAGCTTCTGGCCGGCGTTCTGCCAATTTCCGACCTTGCCGCCGCTCTCGCCGTCGGCGGCATCGAGCCCGAGCATGGCCGCGGTCACAGGCACGCGGTTCGGCGGCGCGCGGCCGTCGCCGACCATCACGCCGCGTCCGTCGAAGCGGCTGACGAGCCCTTCCTGCGCGAGCAGGGCGAGCGCCTGCTTGATCGGCGAGCGGCTCGAACCGAACAGCGCCGCAAGCGGCCCTTCCAGCAGGACCGTGCCGGTGCCGAGCGCGCCGCCGGCAATGGCGCCGCGCAGCACGACCGCGATGGTGGCATAGGCCGGCCCGTCGCGCTCGAACGCGGGGGCGGGCATGCCGCCCGCCACCGTCTCGTCCTGCGCCTCGCCGGTCACGCCCTCGTCCCTATCCACGCCATGCCCACGCTTGCCCGCGCGCCCGATCCCGGCCGGGCAGCCGTCAGGTGACGGCGCCGAGCGGCCAGGGAACGAACTCGTTGTCGCCGTAGTCGAAGGTTTCGCTCAGCGAGTGCTCGCCCGACGCCACCGCCAGCACGCGCTCGAAGATCCGCCGCCCGGCGGCTTCGATGGTGTCGTCTCCGGTGACGATGCCCCCGCAGTTGATGTCCATATCCTCTTCCATATGCTCGTACATCTCGGTGTTCGTCGCAATCTTGATGCACGGCGCGGGCTTGTATCCGGACACCGATCCCCGACCGGTCGTGAAGCAGACGATGTTGCAGCCACCGGCCACTTGGCCCGTCACGGCGACGGGGTCGTAGCCGGGCGTGTCCATGAACACGAAGCCGGTGCGGTCGATCAGCTCGGCATATTCGTAGACAGCCACCAGCGGCATCGAGCCGCCCTTGGCGACGGCGCCGAGCGATTTCTCGAGGATGGTGGTGAGCCCGCCCGCCTTGTTGCCGTGGGAGGGATTGTTGTTGAGTTCCGCCCCGTTCTTCGCGGTGTAGTCGCGCCACCACTCGATACGGCCGATCAGCTTCTCGGCCACCTCAGGGGTGACCGCGCGGCGGGTGAGGAGATGTTCCGCGCCGTAGATCTCGGGCGTCTCGCTGAGAACGGCCGTGCCGCCGTTCTGCACGATGATATCGGCCGCATAGCCGAGCGCGGGGTTCGCGGAAATGCCGGAATAGCCGTCCGAGCCGCCGCACTGCAGCGCCACCTTGAGGCCCGACAGCGGCTGGGTGGTGCGCGGCACCTTGGCGGCCTCGTCGAGCATCTCGTTCACGATCTCGATGGCGGCGGCGATGGTCTTGCGGGTGCCACCGCTGCGCTGGATCGTGAGGCTGCGCAGCATCGGCCCTTCGGTCAGGGCGCTGCGGCCCATGACGAGGTCGATCTGGTTGGTCTCGCAGCCGAGGCCGATCATCACGATGCCGGCGAAGTTCGGATTGCGCGCGTAGCCGCCGAGGGTCCGCGACAGGAAGCGATAGCCTTCGCCCGCGGTGTTGATGGCGCATCCGCCGCCGTGGGTGAGCGCCACGACACCGTCGACATTCTGCCGCCCCGCCATGCCGCCGCCGCGGTTGAAGTGATCGGCGACCGCCTTGGCGACCGTCGCGGAGCAGTTCACCGAGGTGACGAGGCCGATATAGTTGCGCGTGCCGACCTGGCCGTCGGGCCGAAGGTAGCCCTGGAAGGTGGCGCGCTCCGCCTGCGGCAGCAGCGGCGTCGGCCGCGCGTCGGCACAGAAATCGTGGGCGACGTCGCCATCGCGCATTTCCATGTTGTGCAGGTGGACGTGCTCGCCGGGCTCGATCGCCCGGGTGGCATAGCCGATGAGCTGTCCGTATTTCCGCACCACGGCGCCCGCCGCGATCGGCGCGATGGCGACCTTGTGCCCGCGCGGCACATCGCCGGCGGCGGCGACGTCCTCCAGCCCGAGCGGCGTGCCGGCCGCGACCGCCCAGCGCGCGACGGCGACATTGTCCTGCGGGTTCAGTCGAATCACCGGCGAACTGACGGACGGCGCGGCGGCGGTCGAAGCGGAAGACATGGACGCGTCCTCGGGTGGCTGGCCCGTTCCCGGGCATGGTGTGATCAGGCCCGCCGGCGGCAGGCCACGGCTGCCGGCCCGCGAGGGCCGGTGAAGTCTCGGTCGATCTCTGGTCTGCCTCGCGAGCCGCCACCGTGGACGGCGGCCGAGGTGATGGCGCGATCCATTTTATGGCTATTGCGCGCAATGTTCAATGAGGTCAGGCCGACACATCATGCGCGCGGGCTTCGCGTCGATCCCAAGGGGCCTGCTGGAAGCCTCCTCTGCCTCGCGACGAAGACCGGCAACGGCACCATGCCGCGGGCAGGGTCGACGCCGGAGCTGCAGCGGTGCGACATCGCACCGAGGCCTGCGCAGGTTGTGCATCTCGCAGGGGTTCGGTGCTTTTCGGGAGCCGCCAAGGTGGCCTTCGCGGCGCGAACGCCTTATTGATGGGCGGCGGGATGATCCGCAGCGATGCCGTGCGCCCTTCCCTGGACGCACCGCATCGGGTGACCCGCGGGGCTTCTGGATCTGGCAGACGAGGTGCAGCCGCCGGCCCGGCGCTTGGGACGACCAGCGCGGCGCTTGCGACGACGCACCCCGCGAGCCTGCCCCCCCGCATGGCGGCCTCTCAGAAACAAGGAAGACATCATGGCAGTCGCAGAGTTGGCGATCGAAGGCGCCCTGCTGATCGGGAGCGACATCCGTCGCGGCACCGCCGGCGAAATCCGCGCAACCGAGGCGCGCACGGGCACGAAGCTGTCCCCCGGCTTCGGCGGCGCGACCGAGGCCGACCTCGAACAGGCCTGCGCGCTCGCGGAAGCGGCGTTCGACACCTTCCGCAATGCGCCGCTTGAAACCCGCGCCCGCTTCCTGGAGACGGTCGCCGAGGAGATCCTCGCGATCGGCGATATCCTGGTCGAACGCGCCATGGCCGAGACCGGCCTGCCGCGCGGCCGCATCGAGGGCGAGCGCGGCCGCACCGTCGGCCAGCTTCGCCTGTTCGCCGGCGTGGTGCGCGATGGCGGCTTCCTTGACATCCGCATCGACCCGGCGCTGCCGGATCGCAAGCCGCTGCCGCGTTCCGACATCAGGCTGATGAACCAGCCCCTCGGTCCGGTCGCCGTGTTCGGCGCCTCGAACTTCCCCCTGGCGTTCTCGGTCGCCGGCGGCGACACCGCCTCGGCCTTCGCCGCCGGCTGTCCGGTGATCGTGAAGGCCCATTCGGCCCATCCGGGCACGTCCGAGCTCGTCGGCCGCGCCGTGCAGCGCGCGGTGGCCGCCTGCGGCCTGCCGGAAGGCACGTTCTCGCTCCTGTTCGACAGCTCGCGCACCATCGGTCAGGCGCTGGTCGCCGACCACCGCATCAAGGCTGTGGGCTTCACCGGCTCGCGCGGCGGCGGCACCTCGCTGATGGCCATCTCGGCCGCCCGCGCCGAGCCGATCCCGGTCTATGCCGAGATGAGCAGCATCAACCCGGTCGTCCTGCTGCCCGCCGCACTCGCCAGCCGTGGCGCCGCCATCGGCAAGGCGTTCGTCGGCTCGCTCACCCTCGGCGCCGGCCAGTTCTGCACCAATCCGGGCCTCGTGCTCGCCGTCGACGGCCCCGGTCTAGACGGCTTCATCGCGGCCGCGAGCGAGGCGCTTGCCGCCTGCGAGGCGCAGACGATGCTCACCCCGGGCATCCTGTCGGCCTATTGCGCGGGCGTCGAAGCCCTTGCCGGCCATGCCGCGGTGAAGACCGTCGGCAAGGGCAAGGCAGGTGAGGCGCTGACCGGCGGCGCGCAGCTGTTCGAGACCACCGCCCAGGCGTTCCTCGCCGACCATGCGCTGCAGGCCGAGGTCTTCGGCGCGGCGTCGCTGGTGGTGCGCTGCCCGGACGAAGCGACGCTGCGCGCAGTGCTCGCCTCGCTCGAAGGCCAGTTGACCGGCGCGATCCACCTCGACGACGCCGACACCGAGATCGCCGCCCGTCTGATGCCGCTGATGGAGCGCAAGGTCGGCCGCGTGCTGATGAACGGCTTCGGCACCGGCGTGGAGGTCTGCCATGCCATGGTGCACGGCGGTCCGTTCCCGTCCACGGCGGACGGCCGTTCGACGTCCGTCGGCAGCCTCGCCATCGCCCGCTTCCTGCGCCCGGTTTCCTACCAGGACGTGCCGCAGAAGCTCCTGCCGGAAGCCCTTCGCGACGGCAACCCGCTGCGTCTTCCGCGCCGCATCGACGGCCGCCTGACGCTTCCAGAAGCCTGACGACCGGCCGCCCCGGAGCCTTCCTCGCGGAGGCACCGGGGCGCTCCGCTCGCGTCGAGCGTGGTCTGTGGCCGGGCACGCCGGGGAACGGCTTCAGGGGGAAGCGTCCACCCCGGCGGAAAGCCTGCCGTTCTCAGACCCGCTCGATCAGCGCCATGGCGGCCGCAGGGTTGGCGACCTTGTGGCCGCTGATGACGTAGAGATAGACGTCCCGCTTCACCCGCTCGACGGCATCGCGGTCGACATAGTCGAGCCCGTCCGGCGTCTCGCCGGCGGCCCAAGCGGCGGCGCGCTCCGCCCACAGGTCGAGCGCGGCATCGGAGTAGCCGCGGTCCTCGCCCTCCGTCGTCCCCATCACGCGCGCATAGACGAACGGCGCCGTGGGGTCGGCGATCTGCGGATAGTGGCTGTCGCCGGCCATCACGATCGCCACGCCGTGGGCGCGCGCGAGCGCGGTGAATTCGGGCACGCGAAAGCTGTCGTGCCGCACTTCGACGGCATGGCGCAGCTTGAGGCCGTCAACGCTCTTCGGCAGCAGCTTCAGGAACGCCTCGAAGTCCTCGGCGTCGAATTTCTTGGTCGGCATGAACTGCCAGTTGATCGGGCCGAGCTTGTGCTTCAGCTCGGTCACACCGCTCTCGAAGAAGCGACCGATGGTTTCGCCCGCATCCGCCAGCACCCGGCGGTTCGTCGAAAAGCGCGGCGCCTTCAGCGAGAACACGAAGTCGTCCGGTGTCTCCGCATACCACTTGGCGAAGCTCTCGGGCTTCTGCGAGCCGTAATAGGTGCCGTTGACTTCGATCGACGTGAGCTGGCGGCTGGCATATTCCAGCTCGCGCTTCTGCGGGTGCTTCGCGGGATAGAACGGTCCGCGCCACGGCTCGTAGGTCCAGCCGCCGATGCCGATTCTGATCATGGTCGCCGCTCCATTCCGCCCGCCGCCATCGCGGCTCCAGCCGCGATGCCCGCGACCCTCGCCTGAAACCGCATCGTCCACAACACGGTTCCGGACGGCGGACGGTAGCGGCGCGGAAGCCCGCGGGAAAGCCCCGCGGGCGGTGAGGTTGCCGGCGCCCGGTGGAGAAAGACCGGCGGCCGTCGAGACGGGAGCCTCCCGACGATGTCGGCGGCAGAGGCGCCGGAACGTCAGCCGAAATAGCGGACGCGAACCGCGTCGATCGCCACCGCGATGAAGATCATGCAGCCGCCGATGATGCCGACATAAAACGAAGGCACCGAGATGATCGCGAGGCCGACCTGAATGACGGTGAGCAAGAGCACGCCGCCGAGCACGCCGATCACGTTGCCTCGGCCGCCGAACACGCTGACGCCGCCGATGATGGGCGCCGCGATGGCATAGAGCAGGTAGCTGGACCCCTGGTTCGAGGTGATGGCCATCTGCCACGATGCCAGCAGGAAGCCCGCGACGCCCGCGAGGAAGCCGGACAGCGTGTAGGTGATGACCTTGATGCGGTCGACGCGGATGCCGGCCGATTTCGACGCCACCGGATTGCCGCCGACGGCATAGATGCTGCGCCCGAGGATCGTGAAGCGCAGCAGCACGCCGAGCCCGACGAGCGCCACCACGAACACCAGCGGCATCACGGGCCAGCCCCCGGCGAAGGTCGCCTGGCCGATCCAGATATAGCCGTCCGAGAAGTTCGTCAGCGTCTTGCCCTGGGTGATGGCAAGCAGCGCGCCCTGCAGGATGATCATCATCGCCAGCGTCTCGATCAGCGAGACCATCTTCAGCTTGGTGATGCACAGGCCGTTGAAGAAACCGATGGCGGTGGCGACCGCGATGCCGAGCAGCATCGCCGGCATCCACGGCAGGCCGAGATCGGAATAGGCGAGCGCCCCGATCGCGGCGGAGAAGCCGGCGTTGGCCGGAATCGAGAGGTCGATCTCCGCCACAAGCAGCGGCAGCGCCACGGCGATGCCGAGCGTCCCGAGCACGGTCGCCTGGACCATGATGTTCTGGAGGTTGAAGACCGTCAGGAAGAACTCGTTGAAGAAGCCGAAGATCAGCACGAGCGCGACCAGCCAGATCCACACCACGTTGTGGAGGATCCAGCCGAGCACGCTGTGCGACTCTCCCGAGCCGCCGCGCGGGGCCGCCTTCGGCGCAGCAAGGGTGCCATTGGTCATTTTGTTTCCTCCTGTCGTGTCTCGCCGCGGCGTCATTGCGGTGCGCCTTCACACCGGACGCGGCCGGCCCGGCCCGGCTTCGCCGTTTCGAACGGCAGAGGTGCGGGCGTCGTCATGCCTGGACCATGCGGCGCAGCCGCTCGGTCGAGATGGCGTCGCCAGCAAGCGTCTCCCGGATCGCGCCGTGCTCGAAGATGCAGATGCGGTCCGCGGCACGGACCAGTTCGTCGGTGTCGGTCGACACCATGATCACCGCGACCCCGGCCCGGCTGAGCCGGTCGATGATCCGCAGCACGTCCTGCTTGACGCCGATGTCGATGCCGCGCGTCGGCTCGTCGACGATCAGCAGGCGCGGCTCGGTGGCGAGCACGCGGCCGAGGCAGACCTTCTGCTGGTTGCCGCCGCTCAGCGTGTCCACCGCGACCTGGGCGCCCGGCGCCTTGATGCCCATCGCCTGGAAATAGCGCTCGACGACACGGGCTTCCGCCGCACTGTCGATGAATCCGGCGCGGCTGCGCGAGCCGAGCGAGGACATCGCGATGTTGTCGGCGATCGACATCTGCGACACCGAGCCTTCGCGACGCCGGTCGTCGGACAGATAGGCGATGCCCGCCGCGAATGCGTCGCTCGGGTCGCGCGGCAGCGCGACCGGACCGGCATCGCCGAGCCTGATCGTTCCCGCGCGCGCCGGGTTGAGCCCGAAGATGGCGCGGGCGAGTTCCTTGGCACCGGCGCCCGGCAGGCCGGTGAAGCCCACGATCTCACCCGGCGCGATGTCGAGCGCAGCGAGGTCGACATGCTCGGCCACAACTCCGCGCAGCGAGACCAGCGGCGCCTTGCCGTCGTGGGAAACGCGCTCGCGCTGGAACAGCGTCAGTCCGCGGCCGAGCACAAGTTCGGAAAGCTGCTCGGAGGTCATGGCCCCGATATCGTCGGAGCCGCCCGCGAGCGAGCCGTCCCGGAGCACCGAGACCGCGTCGCAGATGTCGAGGATCTCGTCGTTGTAGTGCGAGATGAAGATGAAGGTGACGCCTTCGGCCTTGAGGCGGCGCATGAAGTCGAACAGCACGCGGCGGTCGGTGACCGTGAGCGCCGCCGTCGGCTCGTCGAGGATGATGACCTTGCCGCCGGAGAACATCGCCCGGAGGATATTGAGCTTGCGGCGTGCCACGGCATCGAGCCTGCCCGCGCGGGCCTTGGGATTGATGCCGCTGCCCTCCAGTATGCGCGCGGCATCCGCATTGAGCCGGCGCCAGCTCACGAAGCCGCCGGGCCCGCTCGGCCAGATGCCGAGCATAAGGTTCTCCGCTGCCGACAGGTGGTCGACGATCATCGGCTCCTGGGTCACCAGGAAGACGCCCGCCTCCTCCATCGCCCGCACGTCGGTGTTCTCCAGCACCCGGCCGTCCAGCGCGATGGTGCCGCCACTCGGCGCGTGCTGGCCGGAGATGATGCCGACGAGCGTGCTCTTGCCCGCGCCGTTCTCGCCGAGCAGGCCGTGGATCGAGCCCCGCCGCACCGCAATCGAGACGCCGCGCAGCGCATGCACCGCACCGTAGCTCTTGCTGAGATTGTCGACCCTCAGGATGAAGTCGTCTTCCGGCGCAGGCCGGGCATTGTGCAGCATCGGATGGTTCTCCTCACACCGGCGGACGGGCAGAAGATGCGTGTCCGGCCGGGTTCAGCGCCACGCCGGGCATGGAACGCCGGGATGCGACACGATGGGCACGGCGGAACTCCGGCAGGCCGATCGCACCGGAACGATCTCCGTCGAACCAGAGTCCGTTGCGGCCGTTTCGTTCCCGCGTGGTCGCGCCACGCTCCAGGTTCGCGCGACAGACGCGGAAGCCGGCCTTCGGGCGCGCGCCCGAAAGCCGGCCATTCCGCTGGTCCGGGCCGATCAAGTGTAGGGGATGCCCCACTTCTTCTCGGCGATCGCGCCCCAGTGACGGGCATCCGCCGCATTCGCCGCATCGATGACGAAGGGCGGGATGATCAGGGTCGGCCCCGTCTTGCCTTCGACGATGTCGCCCTTCTCCCAGAAGTAGTTCTTGTTCTCGTAGACGCCGAGCGGAACCGGCTCGCCCTTCATCGCGTGCTTGCCGAGCATCTCGACCGCGATCTCGCCGTAGGCGATGGGGTCCTGCGAGACGCAGGCATCCATGTAGCCTTCCTGAATCCACTTCAGCGCGATCGGCTCGCCGTCGATGTTGACGAAGATGACGTGGCCTTCTTCGCCGACCTTCTTCCAGCGGCCTTTCTGCTGCAGCGCCGTGACGATGCCACGCGAGGGCGAGTCGCTCGGCGCATGCACGGCGTCGAGATCCGGGAACTCCGACAGCGTCGCGAGCGTCACCGACAGCATCTGGTCGAGCTGGCCTTCGGTCGGACGGGCAAGATACTTGATGTCCGGGTACTTGGCGAACTCGGCGTCCATGCCCTCCTTGCGCAGGCGCCACGCGACAGAGGCGAGTGCACCGAAGCAGTTGAGCACCGTGCCCTTCGGGCTGCCATACTTCTTGACGAGGCGGGAGATGATCTCCTTCGCCGCCATCTCGCCGCCGAGGCGGTTGTCGAAGCTGACGGTGATCGCGACATCGCCGCCGTCGGCCGGCGTATCGATGATGCCGACGGGGATCTTGCGCTGGTTGTAGCGGCGGATGGCGCTGACGATGGCCTGGCTGTCGATCGGATCGGACACGATCGCCTGCGGGTTCGACAGCATCAGGCTCTGCCACTGCTCGAGCTGGCGCGTATTGTCGAAGCTGGCGTTGGTCGACTGGAAGCGCCACTTGTTCGCCAGAACAGCCCGCTTCACCGCTTCTTCCTGGATGACGAAGAAGTAGTAGTCGAGGCTCTTGTTCGAATACGGAACGAAGACGTTTTCCTGCGCGAACGCCGCGCCGCCGCCCATGGCGGCCCCTGCCACGGCGCCAAGGCCGAGCGCAGCGCCGCCGGCGAGGACGCCGCGCCGGGTCACTCCGGTTGTACGGGTCATTTCGGAACTTCCTCCCTTGTTGTCGTTATTGATAGTAATACTACATACGCCGGATTTCTGTCAAGCACTCAGACAAAACCCGACGCAGATTCACGCGACGAAAGACACGGAACTACCTAAGGAGCGGCGCAATAAATCTGGCTTTTGCGTCACGACCGCAGATCGGCCGCGCTCCGATTGTCCGGACGTAGTAAAGACGAAGTTTTACTACATTATCGCATCGAAACGTAGGACGTGCCGTCGAAGCAGCCGACCACCATGCCGGCCGCCTCGCGCGTGAAGAGACCGTTCTCGACGACGCCGGGAATGCGGTTCAGCTCGATTTCAAGCTTCGCGGGCTCGGAAATGGCGCCACACCGGCAATCGAGGATGAAGTTGCCGCTGTCGGTGACGACAGGCTGGCCGTCGCGCATGCGCCGGACGATCGGAACGCCGGAAAGGCCGTGCGCGGCGAGCGTGTTCGCCACCATCCGCTCCGTCTGCTTCCAGGCGAACTGCACCACCTCGACCGGCAGAGGGAACTTGCCGATCTGGTCGACGATCTTGCTCTCGTCGCAGATGCAGATCATCCGCTTGGAGGCGTGGGCAACGATCTTCTCCCACAACAGGCACGCGCCCCCGCCCTTGATCATGTTGAGCTGGCGGTCGACCTCGTCCGGCCCGTCGATCGTCAGGTCGATCTCGCCGATGTCGTTGGGGTCGACGATCTGGATGCCGACCTCGCGCGCCACGTCGTTAGTCGAACGCGAGGTGGTGGTGCAGGTCAGCTTCATGCCGCCGGCGACGTGCTTGCCGAGCTCACGCACGAAGAAGTGCGACGTGGTGCCGGAGCCGAGCCCGAGCTTCATGCCGTCGCGCACGAATTCCTCGATCACGCGCCGCCCGGCAACCTTCTTCGCCTCGTCCTGTGCGCTCATGTGCGTCCTCCACTCTGTTCTTGCGATGTCGTTCGCGGAAGCCGCCGCCGGTACGCCATCAACG
>JAEZMP010000343.1 GCA_023442215.1 Pseudomonadota bacterium | reverse complement strand
GGCGGCTGACCGACGCGGTCACACGCACGGGCGTGCGCGCGTCGTGCTTCTCCGCACGCGCGGCCTCTCCCCTGGCCACCGTCCTTGCTCCCGCGCGTGGGGTGGGCGAACATCCGCGGCGCGGAGGGATCGGCCCCGAGGGCTGCGGGTTCTTCCTCCCGCGGCTTCGGCCCGGCCCAGCGCGAGAGGAGGAAGACGGATGGCCTCGTTCAAGACGGTCAGGCGAACCGGGGCGATCGCTGTCGCAGGCGCTGTCGGCATCGTGTTCTCGCAAGCCCCCGAATTCGGGCAGCAATATCGCCAGCGGCTCGGCGGCGCGCTTGCCGAGCTCAAGACCGTGGTCGCCGATTTCGATGCCGACGCGAAGCGCAACGATCTCGACCGCAGGCAGGCGCTCGACCAGATGCGGATCAGTTCGGACCTGTTCATCCAGGACCGGGCGGCGAGCATGGAACGCGCCATCGACCGGTACGACGATCTTTCCGCGCAGGATGAAGCCTACCGCACCTCTGGCCCGTTCGGGCGCATTGCCGCGATCGCGACCCACTACGACCCGGTGCTCGTCGACGGCACGCTCGATGATTTTGAGCCGGCCGTTCCCGTGACGATCGAGGGCTTCGTCGCCGCAGGTGCCGGCTTCTTCCTAGCGCTCATCGCCATGGCGCTCGGCGGGCGGGCGTGCTCCGGCCTGTTCCGCCGTGTCCGTGGCGGCCGGCCGCGCTACAGCTGATCGCGCGCTTACGTCCGCTGCCGAGTCCATCGCGTTTTTCACCAGCGTTTCCAGTGGTCTTCGGCCATCGGCGCCGCCGCCGCGATCGTTACCCACAGCAACGAAGCAGAATGTTTCCTCGGTGCTGGACAGGCCGCGCCGAAGCCCTTATAAGCCCCTCGTCCGCTGCAGACGGCTTCCGCCTGTCGCGAGCGCCCAGGTAGCTCAGTTGGTAGAGCATGCGACTGAAAATCGCAGTGTCGGTGGTTCGATTCCGCCCCTGGGCACCACTTCCCTTTTGAAAAACATCATCCGTTCGCCAGACAGCCGCTCAGATCTGCGGCGCTTCGCGTTCGATTTTGCCGTTGGCGCTAGAGCGCTTTCCGATCTGATGGACTCATCAGATCGACAAGAAATCGCTCCAGATTCAAAAGCTTGAGCATATCCTTGTCGTTCAGATCGGTTCGATCTGAGCGGGATATGCTCTAAGCGATCCCGTATGGCTGCACGCATTGGGATGTCGGCATGAGCGACGATCAGATCATCGGGTCTACGTCCGCGCCGCCGGTTCTCGAGACCGAGCGACTGCTCCTCAGCGGCCACAGCGTGCGCGATTTCGAACCGCTCACAGCGATGTGGCAGGCCCCAGCGATCGTCGACAGCATCCTCGGCGGCAAGCCCGCGACGCCGCGTGAATCCTGGCTGCGGCTGCTGCGGTATCGCGGCCTGTGGCCGCTGCTCGGGTTCGGCTACTGGGCCGTTCGCGAAAAGGCCTCCGGCCGCTATGCCGGCGATCTTGGCTTCGCGGACTTCCACCGCGCCACGGAACCCTCGATCAAGGGCCTGCCCGAAGCCGGCTGGGCGTTTGCACCATGGGCGCATGGGCAGGGCTACGCCACGGAGGCCCTCACGGCGGCCCTGACGTGGCTGGACGGCCAGCAGCGGTTCTCCCGCTGCGTCTGCCTGATCGATCCGGCCAACGCGCCTTCCATCCGCGTCGCCGCGAAGGCCGGCTTTCGCGACCGGCGTTCCGCCCTCATGGACGGCCGGGAGACCTTGCTGTTCTCGCGGCCGATCTTCTCCGCGGCGGAGACCTGAGCACGCGCAGGCGAGCCCGTGAGGTGGCTGCGTCGGGCGACCGGGCAGGTCGTGAGGATCATTATTCTAGAAACGGCCCGGGAATTGATGATATCCGGTTGCCGTTACCCCCCGCGCCGCGTAGACCACGCCCGGCGGCATGCCGCCATATTGCACTCCGGCGGCTGTTTTTCCTAAACTCGTGCAAGCGCTTCCCGCGGCCTGACGGGAATGGCCCGCCTCTGCGGACGGATCGGTTCGATGCTCAGCAACAAGGGAAAGTACGGTCTGAAGGCGCTGGTTCATCTGGCCGGCCTGCCGGCCGGGCAGACGGCGCTCGCCGCCCAGATCGCCGAGCAGAACAACATTTCCAAGAAATTCCTCGACGCGATCCTCAACGACCTGCGCAATGCGGGGCTGGTGCGCAGCAAGAAGGGCCCCGGCGGTGGCTACGCACTGGCGCGTCCGGCGGGCGAGATCATGGTCGGCCAGGCGATCCGCGTGCTCGACGGACCGCTGGCGCCGATCGGGTGCGCCTCGCGCACCGCCTATCTGCCCTGCGACGACTGTGCCGACGTCTCGACCTGTTCCGTTCGGCTGATGATGCTGCAGGCGCGCGACGCCATGGCCGAGGTGCTCGACCGCGCCTCCATCGCCGACATGCGCGAGCAGGCGCAGACGGCCGGCCGGGCGATGGTCTACGATATCTGATATGACCGTTCCGGCTGCGGCGCGGCGGCCATCCGCTTCGTCGAGGCCCGCTTTCGGAGATGCCGGACGATGCCCGAGCCCAGGCGATCGATATTCAGGCGTCTTCTGACCCTTGCGAAGCGTCTCGGTCTCGTCGCGGCCGCGGTTCTCGTCACGCTCCTCGCCGTGCGCATCTGGGATGTCGAGCGTGGCCCTCCCCTTGAGCCGTGGCACAGCTTCGTGCCCCATGAACTCTCCATCACCGAGATGGACCGCGGCGACTGGCAGGCCTATCTCGCGGCGGAAGACGAGGCGTTCCAGAGCGTGCGGACGCAGGTGACGGAAAAGCTCGACGCCGAAGACCGCACGCCGATCAATCGCTATTTCAGCGGCAGCCGGATCTACCCGCCCGGCTTCGCGAAGGACTGGAACCGATCCTACGAGATCGAACCGCCGGGAGCCGTGCACGGGGCGGTGGTCCTGCTGCACGGCCTGACGGATTCACCCTACAGCCTGCGCCATATCGCCGAACTCTACGCGGCTCGCGGCTTCGTCGCCGTCGGGGTGCGCCTGCCGGGACACGGCACCGTGCCCGGCGGCCTGACGCGGGGCTCGTGGCAGGACTGGATGGCCGCGACCCGCCTCGCGATGCGCGAAGCGCGGCGGGCGGCGGGGCCGGACGGGCCGATCCACATCGTCGGCTATTCGAACGGCGGCGCGCTCGCTCTGCTCTACACCCTCGACAGCCTCGATGACGGCGCGCTGCCGCGGCCTGCGAAGGTCGTGCTGCTGTCGCCCATGGTCGGGGTGACGGAATTCGCCCGCTTCGCCGGGCTCGCGGCTCTTCCTGCGGTTCTGCCCGCGTTCGCCAAGGCGGCGTGGCTCAACATCCTGCCGGAGTTCAACCCGTTCAAGTACAACTCCTTTCCGGTCAATGCCGCCCGCCAGTCGTACCTGCTGACGCAGGCCCTGCAGGAGGCCATCGCCCGCCACGCCGATGACGGCGGACTGAAGGACTTCCCACCGGTCCAGACGTTCCTCTCCGTGCTCGACACCACGGTCAGCACGGCTGCCGTCGTAAACGCCCTGCACGCAGTGCTCGCCGAAGCCCGCAGCGAACTCGTGCTGTTCGACATCAACCGCAATGCCGATGTCGATTCGCTCGCGATGTTCCGGCCGAGCACGCTCGCCGCCCTGGCGGACCTCATGCCGCCTGCGCCGCGGCCGTTCCGCTCGATCGTCGTCACCAACCGGACCCGCGACACCCCGCAGATGGAAGCCCTCGTCACCGAGGCGGGAGCGACGAGCGCATCCACGGTGCCGCTGCCTCTCACCTATCCTCACGACGTCTATTCGCTGTCGCACATCGCCGTGCCGTTTCCGCTGTCGGACGGACTCTACGGCCTCACTCCCGACGAGACGCCGTCGGAGGACTTCGGCATCTCGCTCGGCACGCTTTCCTCGCGCGGCGAAAGCCGGGCTCTGGTGGTCGGCATGGACTTCATCATGCGGATGCAGTCGAACCCGTTCTTCCCGTACATGGCGGACCGGATCGCGGCCGATCTGCCGCCGCCCGAGGTTCCCGCGCCTGCCCGGACTGCGGACTGAAGCGCGGAGCGGATCACACCGCGCCGGAACCGGGTTCGCCGCGAGGCGGCTGTCCGGACAGAAGATCGGCCACCCACCGCAACGACGGCGCGTGGGCGCAGAGCGTCAGCGCCGCAATGAGGAACGGTACGGCCAGCAGGATGCCGGCGATGCCCCAGAGAAATCCCCAGAGGAAGATCGCGAGCAGCACCAGAACGGGCGAGATCGCCAGCGCCTTCCCGGCGATGCGGGGCTCCAGGTAGCTGCCCGAGACGAACTGGATGACGTTCAAACTAAGGAACACGAACAGCGCCATGCGCCACGACTCAAGCTGGATGAGCGCAAATAGCGTGGGCAGCAGGGTGGCGACGAACGGGCCGATGAAGGGGATGTAGTTCATCGAGAACGCGATCACGCCCCACGCAAGCGCGAGTTCCAGCCCGGAGGCGAGCGTGAACGCCCACACCACCACACCGGTCGCGAGGCTGACGACGGAGCGCACCAGCATGTGTTTCTGCATCTTGCCGGCCATGTCGGCCCCGGCTTCGATGAGGAAACGGCCGGCATCGTGCCGGCGCAGGACGGCGAGCTGTGCCCGGAAGACGCCGACCTCGAGAAGCCCGAGGATCATGAACAGGAACATGACCACGAGAAAGCTGCTGAGGCTCTGGAGCAACCCGGAGACTTCCTGGAACACCCTCAGCAGCCAGCGCACGTCGAAATTCTCAGTGATCAGGCCGGCCATCACGAAGCCATGCGCCTCGAACCAGGTATCGGCCTGGGCATAGAGCGCCTGGAAGCGGCCGATATTGGCGAGAAGCCATGAACCGACCCGGCGGAAGCTCCACACCACCAGGCTCAGCATCGCTCCGACGACCGCCAGCGAGACGAGCACGGTGACGACCGCCGCGAACCCCGTCGACATCCAACGCTGCAGGCGGCGCTGCACAGGCCAGACCACAGCGACGAGATAGAACGCGAACGCGACCGGCGCGAGGAACGACCGGGTGAGAAACAGGCAGGCGCCGATCATGATGGCGGCGATGATACCGATCATGACCTTGGTCGAGACATCCGTCGACATGCGCCCTCCGCCAGCAGGAACCGTTCTCAAGGCCCTCTAACGGGTCCCCCGTCGGCACCACGGCCGGAATCGTCCGTGCGCCCGCCGAATCGCCCTGCCCCGCGACCGGCGGGACGGACCATGCGGCATCGCCGGTCAAATCGTAAGCGCCGGCAGGCGCCTGGCCCGCAAACAGACGTGAAACCGGTCACCCGAATGGCATCCGCGGGTCCGGACCGGGCCAGCATGGCCCATCGGGATCCGCCATCATGACCACTGAAGACGGAAAGGCGGCAGGTCAGCCGTCGGCGGAGAGGAGCGAGGACAGCGACCACGGCGAGACATCGGAAATGCGCTCGATATCGTCCACCCGCCACTTGCCGTCGGTCTTGACCATGATGAAGACGATCTCGCTCGGCATGCCGTTGACGCTGAAGGTGGCGGAGGACATGGCCGTACCGCCGACTTCGACCGGCTGGCTCAGGGCGAAGTTCGACAGGTCGTCGTTGAAACCGTCGATGATCGGATCGAAGCCGAGCCGGCCCAGGACGCCGCCTTCGGCGGCACCGCCGCGGTCGAGCGCTTCGATGAGCTTCAGGAGCCGTGGCGTGAAATAGGCCTTCCGGCGGCTCGCATCGAAAGCGGAGACCGCCGGGCTATCCGGCGAACCGTCGAGATAGGGCTCATAGATGGCCGCGAGCAGGTCGCCGGGCGTGTCGTTGACATAGTCCACGGGGGCCTTAGCCGGCTTGGGGGCTGCCGGGGTCGCCGGAGCCGGAGCGGCTGCGGGCGGGGTCGCGGCCGGAGCCTGTGCGCCGGATGCCGGCGGGGCAGCGGGGGCGGCATCCCCGGCGAGGGCAGCGAACGGCGTCGCGCCCGTCATCAGGACGGCGGCGACCAGGACACCGACGCCGGGCCGGCGGCGAACGTTGCGATGCGAGTGCGTCATATGTTCCATTCCGAACCAGTCCCCTACCCCGGAAGCCGCCGGTGCGAGAGCGGCACCGCCATCGATCGGAGGCGCCCGAACGTTGCGCCACGAACTCTGCCACGCCAATCCGGGCAACGGCATGGCGCCGACGCGGATGGACATGAGCAGCAAGGCCGCAGGCAGCGCGCGATTCAAGCCTAAACCGGGCGAAGGGCCCCCGCCCCGCCCCGCAGCCGGTGGCTCAACCCCTCTCGGCCATGGCGACCCAGCTATCCTCGTCGATCACCTCGATGCCGAGTTCCGCGGCTTTCTTCAGCTTGGAACCGGCACCGGGGCCGGCGACCACCAGATCCGTCTTCGCCGACACGGACCCCGCCACCTTGGCCCCCATCGCCTCGGCGCGGGCCTTGGCTTCGTCGCGCGTCATGCGCTCCAGCGAGCCGGTGAATACCACCGTCTTGCCCGCGATCGGCGAATCGCCGACCGCGCGTGCCTCGGCCGTCTCGGGTTCGATCTGCGCCAGCAGAGCTGCAAGCGCCTCGCGATTGTGGGCCTCGGCGAAGAAGTCCACCACCGCCTGCGCCACCACCTCGCCGATGCCGTCGATGGTGTTGAGCTCGGCCCAGGCTTCCGAACCGTGGTCGGCGGCGGCTTCCATCGCCGTCTGGAACGCCGCCCAGGTGCCGTATGCGCCGGCCAGCAGCTTCGCCGTGCTCTCGCCGACATGGCGGATGCCGAGGGCGAAGATCAGCCGGTGGAGGGCGATGCGGCGCCGCGCCTCGATCGCCGCGAACAGGTTGCGGACCGACGTCGGCCCGAAGCCCTCGCGGTCCTTGAGCTTCTTCAGCGAGACCGCATCGCGGGCTTCCAGCGTGAAGATGTCGGCGGGGCCGTTGATGAGACCGTCGCGATGGAACGCCTCGATCTGCTTGTCGCCCAGGCCCTCGATGTCGAAGGCATGACGGGAGGCGAAGTGCTTCAGCCGCTCGACCGTCTGCGCGGCACAGATGAGCCCGCCGGTACAGCGGCGCACCACATCCTCACGTCCCGTGCGGGGATTGACCTCGCGCACTGCGTGGCTGCCGCACACCGGGCAGGTCGTCGGGAAGACATAGGGCACCGCGTCGGCCGGCCGCTTGTCGAGAACCGGTTGCACGATCTGCGGGATGACGTCGCCGGCGCGCTGAACCACCACCGTGTCGCCGACGCGCACGTCCTTGCGGCGGATCTCGTCCTCGTTGTGCAGGGTGGCGTTCGAGACGACGACGCCGCCCACGGTCACGGGCCTGAGCTTGGCGACGGGCGTGAGTGCGCCGGTGCGGCCGACCTGGATGTCGATGCCTTCGAGCACGGTCATCGCCTGCTCGGCGGGGAACTTGTGAGCGATGGCCCAGCGCGGGCTGCGGGACACGAAGCCGAGCCGGGCCTGCAGATCGAGGCGGTCGACCTTGTAGACCACGCCGTCGATGTCGTAGCCGAGATTGGCGCGGTTTTCCTCGATCTCGTGGTAGACGGCGAGGAGTTCGGCCACGTTCGAGCACCGCCGCATCCGCGGGTTGACCTTGAAACCCCACGCGCCGAAGCGCTGCACCATGTCGAACTGGGTCGTTTCCGGCACCCGGCTCATCTCGCCCCAGGCATAGGCAAAGAACTTCAGGGGGCGCGCGGCGGTGATCGAGGGATCGAGCTGGCGCAGCGAGCCGGCGGCGGCATTGCGCGGGTTGGCGAACACCCTGCCGCCCGCCTCAGCCATGCGCGCGTTGAGCGCCGCGAAGGCGGCATGGGCCATGTAGACC
>JAEZMP010000329.1 GCA_023442215.1 Pseudomonadota bacterium | reverse complement strand
GGCGGCTGAGGGGCTCGCGACCGCGACCCAGGCCCGGCGGCTTTCGGCGCTGCGGCGGTTCCACCGCTTTCTCTACGGCGAGGGCGTGCGTGGCGACGATCCGACCGCGCTCGCGGAGGCGCCGAAGAAGCGGCGGGCGCTGCCGAAGATCCTCAGCGCGGAAGAGGTTCTGGCGATGCTGACGGTCGCCGCCGCCGAGGCCGGCAACACGGAACGCCCGCCGGCCCGGCGCCTCGTCGCGGCGCGCCTCGCCGCGCTGATCGAGGTTGCCTACGCCACGGGCCTGCGCGTGTCCGAACTCGTCGGCCTGACCAACGCGGCCGCCCGGCCCGACCTCGCCATGCTGACGGTGCGCGGCAAGGGCGGCAAGGAGCGCATCGTGCCGCTCAGCGACCGGGCGCGGGCGGCGATCGCGGCCTATGTGGCGCTGCGCGACGCGGCGCCGGGCGCGGGCGGGCGGTGGCTGTTTCCGGCCGAGTCCGAAAGCGGCCACCTGACGCGCCAGAGCTTCGGCCGCGACCTCAAGTGGCTCGCCTCGGCCGCGGGCGTGTCGCCGGCCAAGGTCTCGCCTCACGTGCTGCGCCATGCGTTCGCCAGCCACCTGCTCGCCGGCGGCGCCGACCTGCGCGTGGTGCAGGCGCTGCTCGGCCATGCCGACATCGCCACGACGGAAATCTACACCCACGTGCTCGACGAGCGACTGAAGGCGCTCGTCAACGAGCATCACCCGCTCGCGACGCGGGAGGCGGCCGGCCCGGCCGCCGGCGGCTGAAAAGGTCGCGCTGCGACCCGCCGCAAAGGATGACGCGGCCGGCATTGTCGGATATGGAACGGCTGTAATCTTGATCGGCCGGCCCCGGCGGCAAATCGTGCCGCTTCCCAAAGGGCGCGCGGCCCGCGCAGTGCAAAAAGACAGAAGAAAATGGCGAACGGTGAGGCGCTCGAGGCGCGCGAAAGCGCCGATTACGACGTTGTGATCGTGGGCGCCGGCCCGGCGGGGCTCGCGGCCGCGATCCGTCTGAAGCAGCTCGCGGAGGCGGCGGGGAGCGATGTTTCCGTCGTCGTGGTGGAAAAGGGCTCCGAAGTCGGTGCCCACATCCTGTCCGGCGCCGTGATCGATCCGATCGGGCTCGATCGCCTGCTGCCGGACTGGCGCACCGATCCCGACCGGCCGCTGAAGACCGAAGTGCGCGAGGACCGCTTCCTGTGGCTCGGCCCGGCCGGCGGCGTTCCGCTTCCGAACGCCCTGATGCCGCCCTTGATGAACAACCACGGCAACTTCATCGGCTCGCTCGGCGAGGTCGCGCGCTATCTCGGCGCGCAGGCCGAGGTGCTCGGCGTCGAGATCTATCCGGGCTTCCCGGCCGCCGAGGTGCTCTATGGCGAGGGCGGCGAGGTCGTCGGCATCGCCACCGGCGACATGGGCATCGCCAAGGACGGCCACCACAAGGCGGAATTCGCCCGCGGCATGGAGCTGCGCGGCCGCTACGTCCTCTTCGCCGAGGGCGCGCGCGGCTCGCTGACCAAGCAGTTGGTCGCCCGCTTCAAGCTCGACGAAGGGCGCGATCCGCAGAAATACGGCATCGGCATCAAGGAACTCTGGCAGGTCGCACCCGACCGCTTCAAGCCGGGCCTGGTGCAGCACAGCTTCGGCTGGCCGCTCGACAACAGCACCGGCGGCGGGTCGTTCCTCTATCATTTCGGCGACGGGCTGGTCTCGGTCGGCTTCGTCGTCCACCTCAACTACGACAACCCCACGCTGTCGCCGTTCGACGAGTTCCAGCGCTTCAAGACTCATCCCGCGATCCGCGATACGTTCGAAGGCGGCAAGCGCCTGTCCTATGGCGCCCGCGCCATCACCGAGGGCGGCTTCCAGTCTGTGCCGAAGCTCGTGTTCCCGGGCGGGGCGCTGATCGGGTGCGCAGCCGGCTTCGTCAACGTGCCGCGCATCAAGGGCAGCCACAATGCCGTGCTGTCCGGCATGATGGCGGCGGAGACGGCGTTCGCCGCCCTCGCGGAAGGCCGTGGCGGCGACACCCTCGACGCCTATGAGGCGGCGTGGCGCACGTCGGACATCGGCCGCGACCTGAAGCCGGTGCGCAACGTCAAGCCGCTGTGGTCGCGGTTCGGAACGGCCGTCGGCATCGCGCTCGGCGGGCTCGATATGTGGTGCCAGACGCTGACCGGCTGGTCGCCGTTCGGCACGCTCCGACACGGCAAGCCGGACAGCGACACGCTGATCCCGCTCGCCGACCTGCCGGCGCGCCGCCGCAAGACCTATGCGAAGCCCGACGGAAAGCTCACGTTCGACCGGCTGTCCTCGGTGTTCGTGTCGAACACCAACCACGAGGAAGACCAGCCTTCGCACCTCGTTCTGGCCGACTCCTCGATCCCGATCGACCGCAATCTGCCGGTCTATGGCGAGCCCGCCCGGCTCTATTGCCCGGCCGGCGTCTACGAGGTGGTCTATGCGGACGAGGCGGCGCGGACCGGCCCGCGGTTCGTGGTGAACGCCCAGAACTGCGTCCACTGCAAGACCTGCGACATCAAGGACCCCGCCCGCAACATCACCTGGACGCCGCCCGAAGGTGGCGGGGGGCCGAACTATCCCAACATGTAAGGTCCCGGGCAGAGGCCTTTGACGGCCTCCTGCCTGGCCCCGGCGAGAGCCCTTTCCAATCGGACGGAATCGTCGGATCGACCAGAAATCGCTCCAGCATCAAAAGCTTGAGCATATCCTTGTCGTTCAGGTCGGTTCGATCCGAACGGAATATGCTCTGGCCGATGCCCGCCTCGAAAAGGCGGCCGCGCCGCGATGGACACAATGTTGCCGTCGATGTCGCTTTGATACGCGTCCATTATTATCTTGCCGCCATATCGACGTCTCCGCCCGCCCGCGCCCGTCCATGATCGAAGGGGTGGTGCGGCGGCGGCAACCGGGCGCCGCGTCCCTCGCCCCGCGAGCCGTTCCGCCGGCGGACGGCGGAGGCCGAGGCGACCGGTTCCGGCGAGACCGTTTTCCGAAGCCGTGCGGAGCGCCATGGGGACATCCCGTGCGCGACGTCGTGCCGACTGCCTGAAGCTCAGACACCCATGACCCAGACTGCGTCCCCTTCCTCCGCAAGCGCTCCCGTGCGGCTTTCCCACGCCGATATCCGCTCGATCCTGATCGGCATCATGCTGGCCATGCTGCTGGCCGCGCTCGACCAGACGATCGTGGCGACGGCCCTGCCGACGATCGGGGCCCACCTCGGCGACATGGACGACATGCCGTGGGTGGTGACGGCCTATCTCCTGGCGGCCACCGCCGTGACGCCGCTCTACGGCAAGTTCAGCGACATCCACGGGCGCCGGACCGCGCTCCTGATCGGCATCGCCACCTTCGTCGTCGGCTCCATCGCCTGCGCGATGGCGCCGACCATGCTGGTGCTGATCGTCGCCCGCGCGGTGCAGGGCCACGGCGGCGGCGGGCTGATCTCGCTCGCCCAGACCATCATCGCCGACGTGCTGCCGCCGAAGGAGCGCGCGCGCTATCAGGTCTACATCGCCGGCGTCTTCATGACATCGAGCCTCGCCGGTCCGGTGCTCGGCGGCTTCCTGTCGGAGCACCTGCACTGGTCTGTGATCTTCTGGATCAACGTGCCGCTCGGCGCGGCCGCGTATCTGCTCGCCGGCAAGGCGCTGCGGAAGCTTCCGATCAACCACCGTCCCCACCGGCTCGATGTGCTCGGCGCCGTGCTGATGACGGTCGCCACCATCGCGCTGATGCTGGCGCTGAGCTGGGGCGGCGTGCGGATGCCGTGGGCTTCCGCGCCGGTGCTGTCGGCATTCGCGGTCGCCCTGGTGTTCTCGGTGCTGTTCGCCGTCAGGCTGGCGCGGGCGGATGAGCCGCTGATCCCGGCCGCGCTTCTCCGCAACGGCGTGGTGTGCATGGGCACGGCCGCCGCCTGCTTCGGCATGGGCACCTTCATCGGCCTCAGCATCTACCTGCCGGTCTATTTCGAGATCGGCCTCGGCCTCAACGCCTCCGGCTCCGGTCTTGCGATGATGCCGCTGATGGTCTCGACGGTGGTCGGCGCCACCATCGCCGGCCGCGCGATCACGATGGTCGCCCGATACAAGCGCATCCCCGTCGCCGGGCTCGTGATCGCGGTCGCCGCCACGGCGGTACTGGCCACCTTCGCCACCACCATGCCGGTCTGGCTCGTCGGCGTCACCACCGGGGTCATCGGCCTCGGGCTCGGGACCGTGCTGCCGGTCACGACCATCGCAGTCCAGAATGCGGTCGAGCCTCACCAGCTCGGCACCGCCACCGGGCTGATGAACTTCTTCCGCCAGCTCGGCGGCGCCATCATCGTGGCGGCGTTCGGCGCGATCGTGCTGGCGGATTCCGGGCGGGCAGCGCTCGGCGGAACCGAGGGCGTCAGCGCGGCCTCGCTGACGCCGCGGGAACTGCTCTCGGTGTTTCCGCACGTGTTCGCGGCGGCCGCGCTCGGCTTCGCCTGCTCGCTGCTGTTCCTGCTTCTCATGAAGGAGATGCCGATGCGCGGCTCGTCCCGGCGCGAGGCGCAGGCGGCCTTCGCGGACTGAGACGGCGCGCGCAGCAAATGCGAAGGCGCGGGCCGCCGCAGGCTTATTCCAGCACCACGACCTTGGTGCCGACCGGAACGCGATTGTAGAGATCGATCACGTCCTGGTTGATCATGCGGATGCAGCCGGATGAAACGGCGTGGCCGATGGTCCAGGGCTCGTTGGTGCCGTGGATGCGGTAATTGGTTTCCCGGCCGCCGCGGGCGAGATAGAGCGCGCGGGCGCCGAGCGGGTTGCCGAGACCGGGGCCCATGCCGCCCGCATAGGCGCGCAGGTCCGGGTTCAGCGCCATCATGTTCCGGGTCGGCGTCCAGTTCGGCCATTCGGCCTTGCGGCCGATCACGGCACGGCCGCGGAACGCCATTCCCTCCTTGCCGACGCCGATGCCGTAGCGCAGCGCCTTGCCGGGCTCCAGCACCAGATAGAGGAAGCGGTGCTCGGTCTCGATCACGATGGTGCCGGGCGCCTCGTCGCCGGTGAAGTCCACCACCCGGCGCAGAAATTGCGGGTCGATCCGGGCGATGTTGACGGCCGGAATCGGGAAGCGCTCGTTCGGCATCGGCCCGTAGGTCGCGATATAGCGCGGGTCGGTGCGGATATCGTAGCTCGCAGGGCGGCTGATGCAGGCGGCCGCCAGCAGCGGAAGGCCGGCGACGAAGGCGCGGCGGCTGAAGGCCGCGAGCGCGGTGCGGGCGGGCGCCGCGGATGCGGTCGGTTCGCCGGTTTCCGGCTCCGTAGGAACGCGGGTGAGCATGTCAGCAGGGGCACGGTCGCTTTTCATGCCCGCACGCTAGCATGCCCGCGGCAATTGCCAACCTGCCGCCGGTTGGCGTCCGGCGGCGCGCCGGCCTTGCGCGACCACGATCTGTTCCGTTGGTTAACGGGCCGTTGCGGCGACGACGGTTCGCGCCATCAGGTCCCGAGCGGCGGCGGCGCGGTCGGAAACGAGCGCCGGATCGCTTCGGCGAGCGTGTTGCCGAACAACGGCTTCTCCACGATCGGCACGCCGGCGGCGATGGCCTGGGCCCGGACGCGGCTGGTCGGTTCCGTCGTGATCAGGATGGCGCAGACGTCCGGCCGGATCGCCCGGGCATGAGCGACGAGATCGAGGCCGTTCATGCCGGGAAGGTGATAGTCGATCACCAGGCAGCCGTCGCCGGGGCGGGGGTGCTCCGCGAGGAAGGCGTCGGCGTTGTTGTAGAGCCGCACCTCGTAGCCTTCGATCTCGAGCGCGAACCGCAGCGAGTGACACACGGCGGGATCGTCGTCGACGATGACGACCAGACGCCGCTCGTGCCCCCCCGCGATATCGGCCTCGATGCCGGCGCTCATGGCCGTCCACTCATGCACGCCTCGATCCCCTTGACCGCCTGCATACGCCCCCCGGCTCGCAAGCTGCCCCAGCACATCGCAAGGGGAATTGTATCGCCTTGATCTAACTCAACAGCGCGTGGCGTGAAGGTCGCGTGCAGGGCGGGAGGTGCGCGGCCGAGCGGCCGAACGCGCGTCAGCTCCGCGGGAGATCGTCGGTCGGGATGATCGAGGCGGTCAGCGCCATGCGCACCAGATCCGACAGGCTGGCCGCCTGCATCTTGGTCATGACGTTCGCCCGGTAGATCTCGACGGTGCGCGGCGAGATGCCGAGATCGAAGGCGATGGTCTTGTTGACCTGCCCGACGACGAGCCCCTCCAGCACCTGCCGCTCGCGGGTGGTGAGCGCGGAGAGCCGCACCTCGATTTCCGCCTGCTCGACGCGCCGGCGGCTGTTGCGCTCGTTGAGATCGAGCGCCGCTTCCACCGCCGACAGAAGGATCTCGTCGTCGAACGGCTTCTCGAAGAAGTCGAACGCCCCGCTCTTCATGGCTTCCACCGCGAGCGGCACGTCGCCGTGGCCGGTGACGACGATCACCGGGATGGCGAGGCCGATGTCCTTCAGGCGCTGCAGCAGGTCGAGGCCGCTGAGGCCGGGCATCCGCACGTCGGTGATGATGCAGCCGCTGTCCGCCGGAAGTCGCGGCAGCACATCGAGAAAGGCGGTGGCCGATTCGTGGGCGGAGACGGCGAAGCCGGCGCTCCCGAGCAGGAAGGACAGCGAATCGCGCACCGCATCGTCGTCGTCGATGACATGGACGAGCGGGGCATGCCCCGCCCCGGGCCTGTGGCCGTCGCGGCCCTGCGCATCAAGACTCATCGGCGAGATCCTCGGCCATCACGGATCGCAGAGTGAAGCTGAAGACCGTTCCCCCGCCCGGATTGGGTTCCGTCCATATCCGGCCGCCGTGGGCTTCGATGATCGTTCGCGAGATCGAGAGACCGACACCCATGCCGTGGCGCTTGGTGGTGACGAACGGCTGGAACAACTGCTCCCTGACCTCCTCTGCAAGGCCGGGACCGGTGTCCGCGACCTTGACGGCGATCATATCCTCCTCCGCCGGAACGGTGTAGACGACAAGATCGCGCTTCTCGCTGTCCGCCATTGCTTCCACCGCATTGCGGATCAGGTTGAGGAGCACCTGCTGGATCTGGACCTTGTCGACCATGACGAGGTCGCCCGCGGGGTTGAACACGAAGCGCACGCGGATTCCGAGCTCCTTGGCGCCGACGAGGGCGAGCGCGCTCGCTTCCTCGATCAGCTTGCCGAGCGGTTCCACGCGGCGCTCGCTCTCCCCCCGCGTGACGAATTCTCGCAGGCGGCGGATGATCTGTCCGGCCCGCAGCGCCTGCTCCGCCGCCTTCTCCAGCGCGTCGCGCAGCATCGGGGCGTGACTGTCCGGGCTCCTCTCCAGGATCCGGCGGGAGCCCTTGAGATAATTGGCGATCGCCGACAGCGGCTGGTTGAGCTCGTGGGCGAGGGTCGAGGCCATCTCGCCCATCGCCGTCAGCCGCGACATATGAACGAGTTCGGTCTGGAGTTCCTGCAGCCGCGCCTCGGTTTCCTGGCGCTCGGTCAGGTCGCGGACGAAGCCGGTGAAGAAGCGGCCGTCCGGCGAGCGCATCTCACCGACGGTGAGTTCCATCGGGAAGGTGCTGCCGTCCTTGCGCTCGCCGGCCACCACGCGGCCGATGCCGATGATGCGGCGCTCGCCGGTGGCGAGGTAGCGGGTCAGATAGCCGTCGTGGTTCTCCCGGTTCGGCGTCGGCATCAGAATGCTGACATTGCGGCCGACCGCTTCCTCCGGCGTGTAGCCGAACAGCCGCACCGCCGCGGGGGAGAACGAACGCATCGTGCCCTTGGCGTCGATCACGATGGTGGCGTCGGGCACGGTGTCGAGGATCGATTGCAGGTGGGCCTCGCGCGCCAGCAGGGTGCGCGTGCGCGCCGCCGCGATGCGCCGCTCGCCTTCGAGCCGCAGCGCGATCCTGAGCGCGGCGGCACAGCCGATCACGAACGCTGTGACGACGGCGGTGTCGGCGCCGGTGAACCCCACGCCGTGGTAGAGCCACGCAGGCCCGGCGACGAGGCTGAGGGCGATGGCAACGATCCCCGGACCGACGCCCCGCCCAGCCGCGATCACAACGGCGACACCCAGGAACAGGAACACCGCACCGCCGACGGCCGCGGCGCCGAGCACGCTCGACGCGGCGATTGCCACCGCCGGGCCGGCGACAGCGACCGCATAGTCCGCCACGCGCCGGCGCATCGCCGCCTTCGGATCGTCGAGCACCGGCGCGGAAGCTTCCGGGGTCAGGTTCAGACCGTTCAACATCGCTTCTCGCACCACCGGTCCGCACGCCCCGCGGGGCGCCCGGCTTCGTCCGTCACAGCCGCCCAGGAGGATGTCAGCGCTGCGGAAAGCGCTGAAGATTCAAGCGCCTGTACCTGTCCTTGTCAGATCGGACCGGTTCGATCCGAACGGAATCGGCTCTAGCCGCTGTTTCGAAGGCCGGCGGAGATACCGTTGATCGTGAGCTGGATGCCCGTCAAGACGTTGGCGTTGGTTTCGCCCTCGGTCCGGTGCTGCTTCAGAAGCTCCACCTGCACGTGGTTCAGCGGGTCCATGTAGGGGAAGCGGTGGCGGATCGAGCGCTCCAGCAGCGGATTGTCCTCCAGAAGCCGGGTGTGGCCCATGATGGTCTTCAAGGCCTCGATGGACGCGCGCCATTCGGCCTCGATGCGCGGGAAGATGGCGGCGCGCAGCTCCTCGTCCTCCACCAGTTCGGCATAGCGCGAGGCGATGGCGATGCTGCTCTTGGCGAGCACCATGTCCATGTTGGAAAGCTGGGTGCGGAAGAACGGCCACTCCCGGTACATCGCCTTCAGGAAGGGGTAGCCCAGTTCGGGATTCGCCGCGAGCCAGGCGTTGATCGCGCTGCCGAAGCCGTACCAGCCCGGCAGCATCAGCCGGCACTGCGCCCAGGAGAACACCCAGGGGATGGCGCGCAGGTCCTCGATGCGGCGGGTCTTGCGCCGGGCCGCGGGCCGGGAGCCGATATTGAGGGTGGCGATCTCCGAGATCACCGTCGATTCCCAGAAATAGGTCTCGAAGCCCGGCGTTTCGTAGACGAGGCCGCGATAGGCACGGAACGCCGCCTCCGAGATCTCTTCCATCGCCGTCAGGTAGCTTTCGTCGGGCGCGCTGTGCTTGGGCTGGAGCAGCGCGGCGTCGAGGGTGGCGGCGGCGAGGATCTCGAGGTTCGCCCGGCCGACCTCCGGATTGGCGTATTTGGAGGAGATGATCTCGCCTTGCTCGGTGATGCGGATCTGGCCGTCCACCGCCCCGCCCGGCTGGGCGAGGATCGCGTCGAAGCTCGGGCCGCCGCCGCGGCCGACCGAGCCGCCACGGCCGTGGAACAGCCGCAGCCGCACGCCGTGACGCCGGAACACCTCGATCAGCCCGATCTCGGCCTTGTAGAGTTCCCAGCCCGACGTGACGAAACCGCCGTCCTTGTTGCTGTCGGAGTAGCCGAGCATCACCTCCTGCACGTCGCCGCGGCTGCGCACCAGCTCGCGATAGGCCGGCAGCGACAGCAGCGCGTCCATCACGCCGGCGGAATTGCGCAGGTCCTCGATGGTCTCGAACAGCGGCACGAGGTGCACGCCGGAGCGGACGCCGGACCCGTCCCGGGGGCGCACGATGCCCACCTCTTTCAGAAGCAGCGCGAGTTCGAGCAGGTCGGACACGCCCTGCGTCATGGAGATGATGCAGGTGGTGATGACCCAGTCGCCGTAGGCCGCCTTGGCGGCGGCGGCGGCGCGGAAAATCTCCATCTCGCCCCGGGTCTCGTCGGTATAGTCGACGAACGGCGAGCTCAGCAGCCGCTCGGTGCCGAGTTCGTCGACGAGGATGGCGATGCGCTCCTCCTCGCCGAGATCGAGATAGCGGGTTCCGGGCTCCACCGCTTCGAACAGCTCGGCCACCGTGCGCTCGTGCACCGCGGAGTTCTGCCTGAGGTCGAGGCTCGTCAGGTGGAAGCCGAAGCAATCGAGCGCGCGGCGCAGCGTGCGCAGCCGCCCGCGGGCGAGGATCTTGGCGTTGTAGGCCTTGAGGGAGGCGTCGATCACGGCGAGGTCGGCGGCGAATTCCTCCGCCGAGCGGTAGGCCGGCGCAGCACTCACCGGCGGCCGCGCGCCGTCGAGGCAGTCGAGCGCATCGGCGGTGGCATAGACGCGCGCATAGATGCCGCTCAGCGCCAGCCGGTAGGGCTCGCCGCGGCGGTGTGCCGAGGTATCCGGAGAGGCCGCCGCGAGTTCCATCAACGCCGCGCTCGCCGGGATCACGTCCTCGGCGATGGAGAGTCGCCGCCAAGCGTGTTCAGTTCGTCGAGATAGAACCGGAACGCCCGCCGGGAGTGCATCTTCACCGTCTGGCGCAGCACCTCGGCGGTAACGAAGGGGTTGCCGTCGCGGTCGCCGCCGATCCAGCTTCCCATGCGCAGGAACGAGGCGATCTCCTCGCCCGCGACCACGGCATCCTTGCCGTCGAGGGTCGCAAGCGCGTCCTCCAGCGTCGCATAGAGCTTCGGCATCGCCTTGAGGAAGGTGGAGCCGTAATAGGAGACGCCGTTCGCCACCTCGTCCAGCACCGTCAGCTTGGTCTGGCGCAGCATGTTGGTCTGCCACAGCGTCAGCACCGCCCGCTCCAGCGCCTCGTCGCGCTCGGCCGCCTCGTCCGGCGTCACGCGCACGCGCCCTTCGTCGGCGATGAGCGCCGCGATCTCCATCTCGCGGTCGAGCGTGCTCTTGCGGCGCACCTCGGTCGGATGCGCGGTCAGCACCGGGCTGATCAGGGCGCCATCGAAGAAGGCCCGCAGTTCGGCCGGCTTGAGGCCGGCCGCCGTCGCACGGGCTAGCGCCTCGGCGAGCGTGCCGCGCGCGGGGGCGGCGCCGGCCAGCGCCAGATCGCGCCGGCGGCGCTGGTTGTGCTGGTCCTCGGCGATGTTGGCGAGGTGGGAGAAATAGGCGAAGGCGCGCACGATCGGCACCGCGTCGTCCGCCGTCAGCCCGGAGAGCATCGCCTCCAGCTCGCCGCGCGCGGTTTCGTCGTCGCCGCGATGGAACCGGACCGACATCTGCCGGATGTGCTCGACGATATCGAAGATGCGCTCGCCGCGGTGTTCGCGCACTGTGTCGCCCAGAAGCCGCCCCAGCCGGCGGATGGTGTCGCGAAGGGCCTTGTCCTCCTCCTGGCCGCCGACCTGTTGCACGTCGTTCAGCGTCGAAACCGGATGCAGCGACATCGTCGAATCACTCCTGGATGAAGGAGCCGGCCTTCTGCGAAGCCCGCGGAAGCGCAGGTCGCGAAGAAGCCGGGCCCGGCATGGTCCATTCAAGTTTCTTGCCGCTTTGGCGTCGCGGCGGGGAAGGCTGCGGTGCGGACGGCAATCGGGAGGTGCCGCCGCGGCGACGGCGGGACGCGCCATCGAACGTTGCAAACATTTTAATCACGTCGCGGGATGATGCACGCAGGAAGCGCGGCGATTGCCGGCTCTCGGGGCGCGGCATTTCGCTGCCGCCCTGCGGGCATCGACGGACTTGCGACATATGCAAACTTGTGCCGGGTGGTGGCGCTGCCATGCAGCGCCCAATCTTGCGGTGGAACGCGGCCGGCGCGATAACGCCGGTGACCTGCCGGCAGAGGACATCCCTGCCGCGCCGGCCCTGTTGTTCCGCTTCTCTTCCCCCGCGTCGTGCCCGCCCGATGCCGACAGCACACCGCGGCCCCCCTGCGCCGGCCAATGCCGCGCGGGTGATTGAAGGCGCGTGCCGCGATGGTCGACCATTCCGCAGACGGGTTTTCCCACGGCGCCGGCACCGGCAGGCGCCCCAGCTACCGCATCACCGCCGTCATCATCGCCGGCGCGCTGTTCATGGAGCACCTGGACGCGACGATCCTGACCACCGCCCTGCCGAGCATGGCGCAGGATTTCGGCGTCTCCGTCCTGCACATGAGCGTGGCGCTGACGTCCTACCTGATCGCGCTCGCGGTGTTCATTCCGGCGAGCGGCTTCGTCGCCGACCGGTTCGGCTCGCGCAACGTGTTCGCGACCGCGATGGGGTTGTTCGCCCTCGGCTCGCTGATGTGCGCGTGGTCGGGCAATCTCGGCGTGCTGGTGTTCGCCCGGCTCGTGCAGGGCATCGGCGGCGCGATGATGATGCCCGTCGGCCGGCTCGTGCTGCTGCAGAGCGTCCACAAGCGCGACTTCGTCGCCGCCATGGCGTGGATGACGGTGCCGGGACTGGTCGGCCCGATGGTCGGCCCGGTCGTGGGCGGCTTCTTCGCCACCTATCTTTCCTGGCACTGGGCGTTCTACGCCAACCTGCCGCTGGCGATCATCGGCATCCTCTGCGCGTTCTCGTTCATCGAGGATGTGCGGGGGCCGGCCCCCGGCCGGTTCGACAGCTTCGGCTTCGTGTTGTCCGGCCTGTCGCTGGCCTCGCTCGTGTTCGGGCTGGAGACGCTGAGCCGGCGCGCCGGCTCGGACGAGGTCGCCTTCTGCCTGATCGGCGTCGCGGTGATCTTCGCGGTCCTCTACGTTCTGCACGCCCGCCGCCATCCCCATCCCATCCTCGATCTCCGGCTGATGAAGGTGACCACCTTCGCGGCTTCGGTCTATGGCGGTTCCCTCACCCGCATCTCCGGCGGCGCCCTGCCCTTCCTGCTGCCGCTGATGATGCAGATCGGCTTCGGCATGAGCGCGGTCGAAAGCGGCCTCGTCACGCTGGCGAGTTCGGCCGGCGCGCTGTCGATGAAGATCGTCGCCCGCCCGATCCTGCGGACGTGGGGTTTCCGCCAGTCCATGATCTGGAACGCGGTGTTCTCGAGCGCCGCCGTCGCTCTCATCGGCGCCTTCCGGCCGGACTGGCCGCTCACCGCGATCTACGCGGTGCTGGTGGTCGCCGGCTTCCTGCAGTCGCTGATCTTCACCGCCTGCAACACCGTCGCCTATGCCGACCTGCCCTCGGACAGGATGAGCGCGGCCACCAGCCTCTACACCACCGTGCAGCAGATCATGCTGTCGCTCGGCGTCTGCACCGCCACGGGGGCGCTCGCCGGCTCGGTGGCGCTCGGCGGCCGCACCGCCGACCAACTCACCCTGCCGGACTTCTCCGTCGCCTTCGTCGTCATCGCCGCGATCTCGATGCTGGCGCCGCTGTTCTATGCGCGGATGCCGTCCGATGCCGGGTCCGACATGAGCGGCCACATCCCGAAGGCCGCCCGACGGCGGCCTTGACCCGCCCCGCTGGCACCCCGAAAACGGAACCCATCGAGCCGGGTTCCCCGGAACGCGGACCGTCCGGTCCGCCGGACATGCGAAGCGAGGCAGACATGCAGGTTTTTGATGCCGATGCGGTCAGGAAGGGATTGCCGTGGCCGGCGCTCGTCGCGGCGCTGCGCGAGATGTTCGTGACCGGCTGCGAAAGCCCGCCGCGCCCGCATTACACCATCGAGACCCCTGACGGCCCGCCGGCGACGCTCCTGCTGATGCCGGCCTGGCGCCCCGGCGGACCGATCGGCGTGAAGTTCGTCAACGTCTTTCCCGGCAACGCCGCCAAAGGCCTCAGCGCGATCTCCGCCGCCTACGTGCTCAGCGACGGCGCGACCGGGGCGATGCTGGCGCAGATCGACGGCGGCGAACTCACGCCCCGGCGCACCGCGGCCGCCTCCGTTCTGGCCGCGACCTTTCTCGCCCGTCCCGATTCCGCGACGCTCACCGTATTCGGCACCGGCAACGTCGCCGCGAACCTGATCGAAGCCTATGCCGCGCTGTTCCCGATCGAGGCGGTGCGGGTGGTCGGGCGCGATCCCGAGCGCACCCGGCGGTTCGTCCGGCGCTTCGCGCACCTTCCGCTCTGCGTGGAAGTCGGCGACGATCCCGAGCGCGCGGTCGCGGGTGCCGACATCGTCACCGCCGCGACGCTCGCCACCGCGCCCATCATTCCCGGCGCGGCGCTGTCGCCCGGCACCCACGTCGATCTCGTCGGCGGCTTCCGGCCGGACATGCGCGAGGCTGATGATGCCGTGTTCGAGCGCGCCGCCTTCGTCGCCGTCGACACCCGGGAAGGGGCGCTGAACGAGGCGGGAGACCTGATCCAGCCGCTCGCCTCCGGCGTGCTGGACATGGCGCGCATCAAGGCCGACCTGTTCGAACTCTGCCGCGGAACCCGGCCCGGCCGGACCGACCCCGCGGAGATCACGGTGTTCAAGTCGGTCGGCGCCTCGCTCGAGGATCTCGCCGCGGCGAGCCTGCTGGTGCAGCAGAACGCCTGACCGCCACAGGGCGCCGGGACGCGACGGTGCTGACCGTTCTTGCCGCCAGGGCAAAGGTGTAACGACGGCGAGAAGGCTGGCCGCGCGGACCGGCTTTCGTCATTGTGGCTCACGGATGCCCGGATCGCGACGATGGCCGACCGGGCGAACCGAAAACAACGACAGGGCAGGCACGCATCGCCTCACGGCGCTGCGACGACGCTGCCCGGGATGATGGCGCCGGCTTTGGCCGGCATCAGCCACGGTGCGACGCGACCTCGCGCGCCGGGCGGGAGGAAAGCCGATGACCGCGATAGCCTTTCCGGTGCCCGATCCCGCCATTCTCGCCCGTCGCGACGAGATCGTCGCCGGCCTGTCGCGGCTGGTGCCGCCGGAATGTCTCGTCACCACCGAGAACGAACGCCGCGCCTTCGAGACCGATGCCCTGACCGCCTACCGCCGCATACCGCTCGCCGTCGTGCTGCCGCGCTCCACCGCCGAGGTGAGCGCGGTGCTGGCGTTCTGCCATCGCGAGGGCGTCAAGGTCGTGCCGCGCGGGGCCGGAACCTCGCTCGCGGGCGGAGCGATCCCGCAGGAGGACGCCGTGGTCATCGGCGTCGCCAAGCTCAACCGCATCCTCGACGTGGATTACCCGAACCGCACCATGCGGGTCGAGGCGGGCGTCACCAACCTCGCCATCACCGGCGCGGTCGCACCCGACGGGTTCTTCTACGCGCCTGACCCCTCGTCGCAACTCGCCTGCACCATCGCCGGCAATATCGGCATGAACTCCGGCGGCGCCCACTGCCTGAAATACGGCGTCACCACCAACAACGTTCTCGGCGTCACCATGGTGCTCGTCGACGGCACGGTGGTGGAGATCGGCGGGCCGGCGATGGACGCGTCGGGGCTCGACCTGCTCGGCCTCGTCATCGGCTCGGAAGGCCAGCTCGGCATCGTGACCGAGGCGACCGTGCGCATCCTGCCGGCGCCGGAGGGTGCGCGGCCGGTGCTGTTCGGCTTCCGCACCAGCGAGGAGGCCGGGGCCTGCGTCGCCGCCATCATCGGTGCCGGCATCATCCCCGTCGCCATGGAATTCATGGACAAGCTCGCCATCGAGATCTGCGAGGCGTTCGCAAACGCCGGCTATCCGCTCGATGCCGGCGCGCTCCTCATCATCGAGGTCGAGGGCTCCGAGGCGGAGATGGACGCGACGCTGGCCCGCATCGTCGAGATCGCCCGCGCCCACGGCGTCGAGACCATCCGCGAATCGAAGTCCGCGATGGAGACGGCCGCGATCTGGAAGGGGCGCAAGTCCGCGTTCGGCGCGACCGGGCGCATCGCCGACTATATCTGCATGGACGGCACCATCCCGACCGGGCAATTGCCGCTCGTGCTGGAGCGGATGAGCGAGATCGTCGCCTCCCACGGGCTGCGCGTCGCCAACGTGTTCCATGCCGGCGACGGCAACCTTCATCCGCTGATCCTGTTCAACTGCAACGACCCCGTGGAGCAGGAGAAGGCGGAGCGTGCCGGCGAGGACATCCTGAAGCTCTGCGTCGAGGTCGGCGGCTGCCTCACCGGCGAGCACGGCGTCGGCATCGAGAAGCGCGACCTGATGACGGTCCAGTTCAATCCCACCGACCTCGCCCAGCAGATGCGGGTGCGCGCGGTGTTCGACGAAGACTGGCTGCTCAACCCGGCGAAGGTCTTTCCGCTCGAAGGCCGGCTGCCCCGCGAAGGCCGCCAGCCCTCCGAAAACCGCCTGAGCGCCTGACCCCCGCGCCGCCGCCGCAACAACAGCCGCGAACCAGAGCCGACATGAAGCTGTTCACGCCCGCCACCGAAGACGAGGCCGCGGCCATCATCCGCGACGCCATGGGCGACCGGCGCCCGCTGGCGCTTGCCGGCGGTGGAACGCGCGCCGGGCTCGGCCGCCCGGTCCAGGCGGCCGACACCCTCGCCACCACGGCCCTCGCGGGCATCACGCTCTACGAGCCGGCGGAACTCGTGATCGGCGCCCGCGCCGGCACGCCGCTCGCCGAGATCGAGGCGGCCCTCGCCGGGCGCGGCCAGATGCTGCCGTTCGAGCCGATGGATCACCGCGCGCTCTACGGCACCGCCGGCGAGCCCACCATCGGCGCGGTCGCCGCCGGCAACGTCTCCGGCCCGCGCCGGGTCCAGGCCGGTGCCGCACGCGACCATCTGATCGGCGTGCGCTTCGTCAACGGCCGCGGCGAGGTGGTGAAATCCGGCGGGCGGGTGATGAAGAACGTCACCGGGCTCGATCTCGTGAAGCTCTCGGCCGGCGCGCTCGGCACCCTCGGGCTCCTGACCGAGGTGGTGTTCAAGGTGCTGCCGCGGCCGGAGGCGCGCCTCACGCTCGGCTGGTACGGCCTCGACGATGCCGCCGCCGTGGCGCTGATGAGCGCGGCGCTCGGTTCCCCGTTCGAGATTTCGGCCGCGGCGCACCTGCCGGCGGCGGTCAACGGCGGCCGCGCGCTGACCCTGCTGCGCATCGAGGCGGTCTCCTATTCCGTGGAACACCGCGCGGCTGGTCTCTCCGCGCTGCTGGCGGACCGCGGCACGCCGGAGCGGCTGCCGGCGGAGACGGCCGATCCGCTGTGGCGGGCGATCCGCGACGCCGGCCCGGTCGCGGCGGACCCCGCCCGCGCGGTGTGGCGG
>JAEZMP010000324.1 GCA_023442215.1 Pseudomonadota bacterium | reverse complement strand
GTATTTCCTCAATACACTTTCTGTCTTCTTTTATTCCGAAGCACAAAGCTTCTATACCCTTAGTATTTGCTTTTACCAGATTTGTCAAAACATTTTTGGTTCCCATTTCTATTGCAAGAGTTACACCTTTTTTCATAAGATATTCCATAGTAGATTGCCATTGAACAGGTTTTACTAAATGAAGTGAAAGGTTTTCTACAATTTTATCAGGATCTGTAAGTGGTTTAGCAAAAACATTTGAAATAACAGGGTATTTAAAATATCCAAAGAAGCATTTACTCAACTCCTCTTTAATCTTTTCAGCTGATTCCTGCATTAAAGGACTATGAAACGGTGCACTTGATATCAAAGGAGTAACCTGACAGTCCTTTTCAAGAAGCTTTTCCTCCACTTTCATTACCGCTTGCTGATAACCAGATATTGCAGTCTGTTCAGGCGAATTATAGCAGGAAATAGCTACATAATCATTCTCACTGGTTATCTCGTTGCATGCATCGTATACCCTGTTTTTATCTACTCCATCTACTATCGTCATTGCTCCAATTCCGCTTTTTACTACTTCTTCTGTTAGAATGCCCCTGTACCTTACAAGTTTAATGGTATCAGCAAATTTTATAGCACCTGCGCAAGTTAATGCAGAGTATTCTCCTAAACTATGTCCTGCACAAAACTGTGGTACTATCCCAAACTCCTGCATATAAACTCTGAAATTAGCAACACTTGCTGCAACAATAGCAGGATGTGCATTTTCAGCCCTTGTTAATTCACTCAAGGGTCCTTCAAAACATAATTTTGCCAAATCAAACTTCAAAATATCACTTGCCTCTTCAAAAGTTTGTTTTACAATTGTGTAATTATCATATAGACCTTTAGCCATACCTACGAAGTGGGAGCCTTGTCCGGGAAACAAAAAAGCTATTTTTTCCATAAGTTTATTCTCCTTAATTCATTATAGTTAAAATTATATAATTTATTCAGTAATCAGTTCTATATACTCTGGTACAGACTGAACATATTCTAGATTGCTCTCAAGAGTTAAAAGTCCATTCTTTTCTTCAATCTCATTAAAGCCTGCAAATTTATATGTTACATACATCGTACGATTTCTATCCGTTGGAACAAACTCAGCCCTAAAACGAACATTAGCCTTTTTAGCAAGCCCCATCAAGTAGCTTAACATAACTGTCCCTACTCCTCTAGACATCACTCGACATGACATAAGTAATAGTTTTAGTGTCCAAATATCCTCTTCGCATTCCACTAGTGCGAGTCCAATTTTACCATAAGTACCAAACTTATCTTCAAGACCTGATATGAAAAGTTTGTGTTTATCTGATTTTCGAAAGGCATCAAGTTCTTCATATGAATATGTATATCCAGTCGCATTTAACTGGCTTGTCCTCATTGTAAGTTCTTCCGCTCGCTGTAAGTCACCTTCACCAATTGATGATATAGTAAAAACCATCCCAAGCTTTGACAGAAATTCATCTTGAGTACCTTCAAATTGCTCCTCAACCTTATTCCTTTTTATATCATTCATATACATTTGTCTGCGAAGCTTTGAATCCTGAGTAATAAACCTAGGTTTCATTTCAGGCATATCTAGGATTTTGTGTAGATCATTTGCATCAATACATAATACTTCTGGATTTGAAAATTTAACTTCTTCCCTTTCAAACACCTGATCATCAATAAAGGCCAATGTATCTATGCCAATGTTTATTGACTGAGCTATTGTTTTAATTGACGCTGATTTTGGATTCCAATGTATCTGAGGGTATATAAAGTATTCCTCCAAGCCAAATTCTTTAAGCTTTATAATAGCTAAATCCTCATCATTTTTGCTTGCAATAGATTGAAGTATGCCACGCTCATCAATGGTCTTTATGATATCCACAACCCCATCTCTTAGGGTTACCTCCCTGTCCTCAATAAGCGTACCATTCCAGATAGTGTTATCTAAATCCCATACAACACATTTTATTTTCTGCTTTTTGTCACTTAAATCAAGTCCTATATTTTTATCCATAAAGTTCCCCCGCTATATTGACCTAAATGCATTAGTTGCAATAAGAATTTCATGCATTTGGCTAGTTCCTTCAATAATTTCATTGATTCTTGCATCACGGTAATATCTTTCAATCGGATATTCATTGTGGCAGCCATTAGCACCATGTATTTGAAGAGCATCACTTGCAACTCTGTTGACCATAGTTGAAGCAAAATACTTTGCTACCCATGTTTCCATAATACTTTCAGGAGCACCTATATCTCTAAGATATCCAGCATTATAGCAGAGTAGCCTTGCCGCTTTTATATTAACTACCATCTCGCTTATCATTTTTTGTATAAGCTGATTTTGTCTCAGAGGACCCCCAAATTGCTTTCTCTTTCTAGTATACCTAATAGAATCCTCTAAACAGGCTTGTCCTAGACCCACACATCCAAGCGCAATAGTATATCTCCCATAATCAAGACTTGATAATGCAATGTGCGATAAGCCCGTTCCCTCTCTTCCAACCAGATTTTCCTTTGGGATTCGACAATTATCCAGAAATAATTCAGCTATCATTGATGCTCTTGCTCCCATTAAACCTTTTATTGGTTTGGTTGAAAGTCCTGGGCTTGTCTTTTCAACAAGAAAAGCGGTAGGCTTGTCCTCAAACCTCGCCAAAAGTAAAAAAACATCGGCAATCTGCCCCATCGTTATCCACTTTTTTCTCCCATTTAAAACGTAATAATCCCCATCTAGTACGGCTGATGTTTCAATACTTTTTGCATCACTGCCCACATTCGGTTCCGTAAGTGCAAAAGCTCCTATCAGTTCTCCTGATGCAAGCCTTGGAAGTAGGTATTCCCTTTGCTTCTGATTCCCCCATCTTAAAATTGCAAGCGCCAGCATACCATGAACAGTAAGCAAGCTTCTCACTGAAGAACACCCGCCTCCTATTTCTTCATTAAGTAGGCCTAGAGTAATATTATCAAACCCAATACCACCATACTCTATGGGAATCATAGAACCCAAGTACCCTTTTTCAGCAACTTTCCTGATCATTTCAGGAGGCATGAATTCATTTCTGTCGTTTTCTGCAGCATGTGGCTTAATTTCTAAATCTACAAATTCCTTAAATTGCATTTGCATTTTTGTTTGCACAGAAGTAAGCTCGAAATTCATATTGTCACCTCACATATTAATGTTAAAATACTTTTTAACCTTTCTTTCCTTCAACCAATTTAGCAATATTGTTTATAGTTTTGAAGTTATTCATGTCAATGTCATTATTTTCAATCCTTATGAGAAACTCTTTTTCTAAAAACATGACAAGCTGCATTGAGAATAATGAGTTAACAAATCCCAATGCAAATATATCCTCATCATCCCCCAACTCGTGTTTTCTAAAAAACCGTGACAAAAATGCTCTAATTTTTACTTTTATCTCATCCATTTTTTTGACCTCTCTCTATATTTTTATAATTAACTTTTGATTGCTAACAGAATACTAAAAATTTAAATAAGGTATATTAATATGTATCAAAAAAACTTTTATCCTTAGCTTCCCAGGCATATCTTGAGATTTCCAAATATTAGACTTTATTTGGTACGATGGTAACAATTATACATTAATTACACAATATCTGCAACTAAATAGAATATAACAAATATGCTTATTTTATGTTTCCAAGTCACCTTTTGTTTTTTCCTGTTCTAAAATTGTGTCGTTTTGTTTTTTTGACTCTATATACTCAGCCAGCTTTCTTATCGTGCTGTTCTGAAATATTTCACCAGCTGTTACGTCCAGATCATTGACCTCCATGTTAAGTTCCAGCGTCATAGCAAGAAATGAATTCCCACCAAGCTCTTCAATATCATCATCTATACCGATTTTGTCAATTTTTAGTACTTCTTCCCATATTTCAACCAACTTACTTTGTAATTCGTTTTCAGGAGCCGCATATACACTCCTAGCACTTGTATCATCAAAGGTGCGTAAAACCTTTCTGTCTATTTTACCGTTTTGAGTAAGCGGCATTTTTTCAAGTCTCCCATAGTGGGTGGGAATCATGTAGTATGGAAGATGTTTTGCTAAATACCCCTTTATTTCATTCATGTTCAGCTCTTCATCTACAACTACATATGCGCAAAGGTATTTGCTTCCATCAGTGGCTGTTTTATCTACAACCGCCACGTCTTTTATTCCCTCGTACTTCAAAAATAGCGTTTCAATTTCACCAAGTTCTATTCTGAATCCCCTTATTTTGACCTGGTAATCACTTCTTCCGATGAACTCAATATCCCCATTAGGAAGCCATTTAGCCAGATCCCCTGTACAGTAAATCCTGTCATTCTGAAATTCATTATCATCATTGGAGATAAAGGGGTTAGGAATAAATTTACTTTCAGTTAATTCAGGCCTGTTGATATAGGTTCTTGCAAGTCCATCTCCAGCTATACATAGT
>JAEZMP010000291.1 GCA_023442215.1 Pseudomonadota bacterium | reverse complement strand
GCCGTGGATCGCACCGAACAGACAGCCGGAGGCGCCGGCCGCCAGCACGCCGAGCCACGGCCAGCCCGACAGATAGGCGATCGCGTAGCCGGTCATAGCCCCGAAGACGAGCGTGCCTTCGAGGCCGAGATTGATGCGGCCGGACTTCTCCGTCAGGCACTCGCCGAGGCTGACGAACAGGAACGGCGTGGAGACGCGGATCGCACCGGCGAACATCGCCAGGGGAACCGTCATCCATCCGAGATCGGTCTCGTTCATCTGAAAAATCCCACCTGTTCGACGAAATTCCGGGATTGGCCGGCCGGGAAGGCCGCCGTTACCGCGACCCGCGGGGCTTGAAGATCGAGAAGCGGCCGTAGAGCGTTTCCGACACGAGCAGGACGAGGAAGATGAGCCCCATGAGCACCTGGACGGTGGCATCGGGCAGCCCCATGCGCCGCTGGATCAGCCCGCCCGCGGCCGTGATGCCGCCGAGGAAGATCGCCACGGGCACGATGGCGAGCGGGTTCTGGCGTGCGAGGAACGCGACCAGGATGCCGGCAAAGCCGTAACCGGCGACGAGGGAGGCGTTCGCCTTGCCCTGGATTGCCGCCACCTCGAAATAGCCGGCCAACCCGGCGCATCCGCCCGCCAGTGCGCAGGAGGCGACGATCAGGAAGCCGACCGGCAGACCCTGGGCCTTGGCCGCCCGAACGTTGCCGCCCGTCAGCCGTGCCGCGAAGCCGAAGGTGGTGCGGTTCATCAGGAACCACATCGCGATAGCGAGCACGATGCCGACGACGAGGCCCCAGTGGACGGTGAGGCCGGGGATATCGCCGACCATGTTCTGGTCGCCGATTCCCACCGTCGACGGCTTGTTCGGGCTCGACGGATCGCGCAACGCGCCTTCGACGAAGAAGTTCATGAAGGCCACGGCGATGTAGAACATCAGCAGGCTGGAGATGGTCTCGTTAACGCCGCGATAGGTGCGCAGCGCACCGACGATGCCGATCCAGATCCCGCCCGCCAGCACCGCCGCCAGCACCATCACCGGCATGACGATATAGGGCGCATCCAAGCCCACGAAGGGCAGGGCGGCGCAGGCCGCCGCAAAGCCGCCGAGCACGAACGCGCCTTCGCCGCCGATGACCACGAGGCCGAGCCGCGCGGGAATGGCGACGCAAAGCGCCGTATAGATCAGCGGCGTCGCGCGGATCAGCGTATTCTGCCATGAGAAGCCGGTGCCGAAGCCGCCGCGCCACAGCAGCAGGAAGAATTCGCCGGGCGACTTGCCAACGAGCAGCAGGAACACCGAGAACAGCAGCGCGGAGACGACAAGTGCGAGCAGCGGGATGACCACGAACTCGGACGACCTGCGCAGCCGGTCTGCCCATTCCGTCATTGCGGACGACGCGGCGAGACCCTCGCTGCCGTTCCGGGTGATGTCGGCCACTGGCTCACTCCTTAATTGAACGGGCCGTCCGGCGGCGGCGGCCAGCCCGATTCGGGTTGGAAGGCACGGTGGATGCCCGGGCGGATACGGGCATGGAGTCGTCTGAACGGACGGACGCGCGGGCGGAAGGCCGATCGCCCCGCCACTCCGGGCTTGGCCGAAGGGCGGGAACGTCTCAGCGCCCGGCGCCGCCGGGATGGCCGGGTCAGGTGATCGAGCCGGAAACGCCTTCGACCAGGAAGCTCGTCTGCTCAAGCCACACGTCGTACGGCTTGTGCACGGTGCCGGCCGGAATGACCTCCTTGCCGGTGTTGTCCTTCAGCGGACCGACGAAGACAGGCATCAGGCCGCGCATGTCTTCCTTCGCCTTGTCGGCGGCGGCGATGGCCTCCGGTGTCGCGCCGGCGCCATAGGGACTGTTCTGCACATAGTCGCGGTCATAGCCACCGCGCACGAAGTTCGGCAGTTCACCGCCCGAGGTCAGGATGTCGGCGAACTCCTTGTAGATGGTCGCCCATTTGTATTCGGCGCCGGTGATGAAGCCCTTCGGTGCAAGCGGCGCCTGGTCGGCATTGTGGCCGCAGGTCTTCACGCCGCGGCCTTCCGCGGTCTGGATCACGACTTTCGGGCTGTCGACGTGACAGGTGATGATGTCGCAGCCGGCATCCACGAGGGCGTTGGTGGCCTCCGCCTCGCGCACCGGCATCGACCATTCGCCGGTGAAGATCACCTGAACGGTGGCGTTCGGGTTGTTCTTGCGCACACCCATGGTGAAAGAGTTGATGTTCAGGAGCACGGTGCCGATCGGCTTGGCGGCCACGAAGCCGATCTTGTTCGACTTCGTAATCAGACCGGCGGCGATGCCGTCGACATAATGGGCCTGATCGAGATAGCCGTAATAGGAGCCGGCGTTCTTGGGGTCCTTGTCGGTCCAAAGCCCGGCCGCATGGCGGAACTGGACCTCCGGATACTTCTTCGCCGTGTCGATCACATACGGATTGTAGTAGCCGAACGAGGTGGCGAAGATCAGCCCGGCGCCATCGAGTTCGATCATGCTCTCCATGGTCTTGGCGCACGCGATCGTCTCGGGAACGTTCTCCTCCTCCACCACAGTCACGCCCGGCACCTTCTTCAGTGCCTCGGCCGCGACGGCGTGCGCCTGGTTCCATCCGAAGTCGTCGCGCGGGCCGACATAAACGATGCCGATGGTGAGGTCGCCGGCAGCGCGGGCCGACCGGAAGGGCAGGGTGCCGGCGGTCAGTCCGAGCGCGCCGACCGCCGCGCTCTTCATCAGGGACCGGCGGGAAATCATGAAACGCTGCATTCGTCGACTCTCCCCATCGAGGCGGCCCCCGGCATCGTTTCGCCCGGCCGCAATCTGCCGACGTTCTCTTCGCAACCTCCGTGCCAAGCGGGCGCAGTCATGCCGATGGAGAAATGGGAGACCATCTTTCCCATTGAAAAATAAGCGTTATTTCCTTCGCGAAGCAGGAGCTGGGTATCTCCGCAGGCGCCCGTCGAGCAAGTTGAAACGCCTGCGTCGCATGAAATTGCATACAATCGTCGAATGAGGAGTCAAATTGCATACAATGAAGGGTGATTGAGGCGAATATGCCTATTTTGTGGGCGATTTAGCTGACTGGGCACGACCTTTGCCACCTGAGGCCGGCGGAAAATGAGAGAGGCCGTGAAGTGCCGGATGACAGGACAGCCGCGCGCGATCTCCGGCCGTAAGACGGCCGGAGGCGTGTTTGGCGTGAGGCGCCCGGTTTCCAGAGGTTTCGGGGGTTGCGGAGCGGCTTCGTTCAGACGGCGGCAGGGCGGCGGAACGCATAGGTCGCGTCCAGCCGCTCCTTCAGATAGGCCGCTCCGGTGGTCGGCGCATAGAGCGGCGGATGCTCGGAATCCGTGCAGGTCGGAAGGCAGACGACCTCCGC
>JAEZMP010000240.1 GCA_023442215.1 Pseudomonadota bacterium | reverse complement strand
GTGCCGGCGAGGAGAACGTCATGACCGAACCGCTTTCGACCCACATTCCGGCCGCCGAGGCCGCCGCCGCCCACGCCGTCCGGCTGGACAGGCTGGCCGAGGTCGTGGTCCGGGTCGGGCTGGGCCTGAAGGCGGGGCAGGAGGTGGTGCTGACCGCGCCGGTCGAGGCGCTGCCGCTGGTCCGCCGTATCACCGAGCACGCCTACAGGGCCGGCGCGTCGCTGGTGACGCCGCTCTACGGCGACGATCAGGCCACGCTGATGCGCTTCGCCCATGCGCCCGACGACAGCTTCGACAGGGCGACCGGCTGGCTGTTCGATGGCATGGCGGCCGCATTTTCCGGCGGCGCGGCGCGGCTCGCGATCATCGGCGACGATCCGGCGCTGCTTTCCGGGCAGGATCCCGAGAAGGTCGCCCGCGCCAACCGCGCGCGCTCCAAGGCCTATGTGCCAGCGCTGAAGCTGATCTCGGGCTTCGAGATCAACTGGTCGATCGCCGCGTTCGCGACGCCGGCGTGGGCGAAGACGGTGTTTCCCGGCGAGACCGAGGAGGTCGCGGTCGCCCGGTTGTGGGATGCGATCTTCGCGGCCTCGCGCGTCGACGGGACGGAGCCGGTCGCCGCGTGGACGGCGCACAATGCTGCATTGCACGCCCGGCGCGCGCTTCTGAACGGCCGCCGCTACGCCGCGCTGCATTTCACCGGCCCCGGGACCGACCTGACGGTCGGGCTCGCCGACGACCACGACTGGGGCGGCGGCTCGTCGGAGGCCAGGAACGGCATCGTCTGCAATCCGAACATCCCGACCGAGGAAGTCTTCACCACCCCGCACAAGGACCGCGTCGAAGGCTACGTCACCTCGACCAAGCCGCTGTCCTACCAGGGCACGCTGATCGACGAGATCCGCGTGCGGTTCGAAGCGGGCCGAATCGTCGAGGCCAAGGCACGGCGCGGCGAGGATGTGCTGGCGAAGGTGCTGGAGACCGACGAGGGCTCGCGCCGGCTGGGCGAGGTGGCGCTCGTGCCGCATTCCTCCCCGATCTCGGCGAGCGGGCTGTTGTTCTTCAACACTCTTTTCGACGAGAACGCGGCATCCCATATCGCGCTCGGACAGTCGTACAGTCAGTGCATCCGCGGCGGCGGTGCGATGTCCGAGGCCGAACTGGCCGCCCGCGGCGCCAATCGCAGCCTGATCCACATCGACTGGATGATCGGCTCCGGCGCGATCGACGTGGACGGCATCGGCGCCGACGGATCGGCGGAGCCGATCATGCGCCGCGGCGAATGGGTGTGATGTCTGGGCGCCGAACGGGCCCACACGCGACTCAGAGGCATTCCGCCGCAGGAGCGAACCGCCCATCGCCAGACCCGGTCTTCGGTGACGGTGTGGCGGAATCGCGCGTCCGCCCGTGACGCAAGGCGACCCGATGCGGCGGAAGCCCGCGGGACCGGTCTGACCGGAAGACAGCGGAAACCGGCTGCGCGCCTGCCTTTTCAGGGCGCGGCTTCCCTTGTGCGGTGCATCACGACTTGGGCGGATCGCCGCGATTTGTGATTTGCATTGCGTCAAGGACGAGACATCGCGGCACGTCGTGGTTCCGCTCCACTCTTGCCTCATTCCAGGGTGTGGGCTAAGCCTCTGCGCGACTGGACATGTCTCCTCCCGTCCGGCTTTCCCGTGTGCGGCTTGCTGCCACGGGGCGTTGCGGCGAACGAACAAGCCTTTAGAATGCCTCAAAGCGATGATGCAGCGCCGCGGCCGGATCAGGTCTCGGCCATGCGGCAGCGCGGCGGGGCGAAGGCGGTGACGGCAGCCCGTTCGGGCAGGCAGTCGCCGCGAGGCCAAAGTGAGGCTAAAGTCCCCGAGGACCGCCGGTGGCGGGTTCCCGGTCTGTTGGATCGGCAAGCGGATTGGATCGGACGTCTGATGGAAGACCTTCTGAGACAATATGCGGCGATCGTCGTGTTCCTCGGCATCGCGGGCGTGGTTGGGATCGCACTTCTGGTGATGCCCTTCATCGTCGCGTACCGGAATCCGGACAGCGAGAAGCTGTCGGCCTACGAATGCGGCTTCAATGCCTTTGACGACGCGCGCATGAAGTTCGACGTCCGGTTCTACCTGGTGTCGATCCTGTTCATCATCTTCGATCTCGAAGTCGCCTTCCTGTTCCCGTGGGCGGCGACCTTCGGCACGCTCGGCTGGTTCGGCTTCTGGTCGATGATGCTGTTCCTCGGCGTGCTGACCATCGGCTTCATCTACGAATGGAAGAAGGGGGCTCTGGAATGGGATTGAACCCGTCTGGCGGCACTCTCGTCGCTCCCGCGCCGAAGGGCGTGATCGATCCGAACACCGGCCGGCCGGTGGGCGAGGACGATCCGTTCTTCCTCGAGATCAATGACGAACTCGCCGACAAGGGCTTCGTCGTCACCACCACCGACAAGCTGGTGCAGTGGGCCCGCACGGGCTCGCTGATGTGGATGACGTTCGGCCTCGCCTGCTGCGCGGTCGAGATGATCCAGGTGTCGATGCCGCGCTACGACGTCGAGCGCTTCGGTCTGGCGCCCCGCGCCAGCCCGCGCCAGTCCGACGTGATGATCGTGGCCGGCACGCTGACCAACAAGATGGCGCCCGCGCTCCGCAAGGTCTACGACCAGATGCCGGAGCCGCGCTACGTCATCTCGATGGGCTCGTGCGCCAACGGCGGCGGCTACTACCACTATTCCTATTCCGTGGTGCGCGGCTGCGATCGCGTGGTCCCGGTGGACATCTACGTCCCCGGTTGCCCGCCGAGCGCGGAAGCGCTGCTTTACGGCTTCCTGCTGCTGCAGAAGAAGATCCGCCGCACGGGCACGATCGAGCGGTGAGCGCGATCGGACGGTGCGGGCTTCCGGCCTTGCCGGTGCGGAACTGATCGGAGACGGCGATGGACGAAACGCTGAAGGAACTCGGCGACTATCTGGCGGAGAAGCTCGGCTCCAAGATCGCGTCGTCGACGATCGCCCATGAGGAACTGACGATCGGGGTCGAGGCCGAGAACCTGATCGCGGTCGCCCGGTTCCTGCGCGACGATGGCCGGTGCCGCTTCGTCAGCTTCGTCGACGTGTGCGGCGTGGACTGGCCGGCCCGGCCGCGCCGGTTCGATTCCGTGGTGCACCTGCTGTCGCCGACCCAGAACCTGCGCATCCGCATCAAGACGGAAACCGACGAGGTCACGCCGATCCCGTCGCTGACCGAACTCTATCCGGGCGCCGACTGGTTCGAGCGGGAATCCTACGACCTTTACGGCATCCTCTACTCGAACCATCCGGATCTGCGCCGCATCCTGACGGACTACGGTTTCGACGGGCATCCGCTGCGCAAGGACTTCCCGGTCACGGGCTTCGTCGAGGTGCGCTACGACGACGAGCGCAAGCGTGTCGTCTACGAGCCCGTGCGCCTCAATCAGGAATTCCGCACCTTCGACTTCCTGTCGCCGTGGGAAGGGCCGCACTACGTGCTGCCGGGCGACGAGAAGGCGAAGCCGAACTGAGCCGCCGCCGACAGGCGGGGGCAGACGACAAGAGACGAACGAGCAGGGCGAGCCGGGACGAGATCATGACGGAATGCGAAGCGGGATCGGGGACGACGGGACGGGCGGCGGCGATGCCGGCGCGGTCCCTGCCGTTCCGGTTCCGCGCCGCCGGTTCCGCCCCGCGCCATGCCGATGCGCGCGTGGACGCCATGCGCATGGACGACGTGTGTTGGAGAGTGGCCGGCCGGTTCGGCCGCCCGTCCGCGACGAAGCAGGATAGAGCCGATGCCTGAGGCCGAGGTCCGCAATTTCAACATCAATTTCGGTCCGCAGCACCCTGCGGCCCACGGCGTGCTGCGCCTGGTGCTGGAACTCGACGGCGAAGTCGTGACCCGGGTGGACCCGCATATCGGGCTCCTCCACCGCGGCACCGAGAAGCTGATCGAGCAGAAGACCTATCTGCAGGCGGTGCCCTATTTCGACCGGCTCGACTATTGCGCGCCGATGAACCAGGAGCACGCCTTCGCGCTCGCGACCGAGCGCCTGCTCGGCATCACCGTGCCGAAGCGCGGCCAGCTGATCCGCGTGCTCTATGCCGAGATCGGCCGTCTCTTGTCGCACATCCTCAACGTCACCACCCAGGCGATGGACGTCGGCGCCCTGACGCCGCCGCTGTGGGGCTTCGAGGAACGCGAGAAGCTGATGGTGTTCTACGAGCGCGCGTCCGGCTCGCGGATGCACGCCGCCTATTTCCGTCCCGGCGGCGTCCATCAGGACCTGCCGAACGATCTGCTCGACGATCTCTACGCGTTCTGCGATCCCTACCTGAAGCGGCTCGACGACATCGAGGGCCTGCTCACGGAGAACCGCATCTTCAAGCAGCGCAACGTCGATATCGGCGTCGTCTCGCTGGAGGATGCGTTCGCGTGGGGCTTCTCGGGCGTCATGGTGCGCGGCTCGGGCGCGGCGTGGGACCTGCGCAAGTCGCAGCCCTACGACTGCTACGAGGAGATGGAATTCGACATCCCCATCGGCAAGAACGGCGACTGCTACGACCGCTATCTCATCCGCATGGAAGAGATGCGCCAGTCGATCAGCATCATGAAGCAGTGCCTGAACAAGCTGCGCTCCGCCGAAGGGCAGGGGCCGGTTGCCTCGACCGAGGGCAAGGTCGTGCCGCCGAAGCGCGGCGAGATGAAGCGCTCGATGGAAGCGCTCATCCATCACTTCAAGCTCTATACCGAGGGCTACAAGGTGCCGGCCGGCGAGGTCTACGCGGCCGTCGAGGCGCCCAAGGGCGAGTTCGGCGTCTACGTGATCTCCGACGGCACCAACAAGCCCTATCGCTGCAAGATCCGCGCCCCCGGGTTCGCGCATCTGCAATCGATGGATTTCCTCTGCAGGGGGCACATGCTGGCCGACATCTCGGCCGTGCTCGGGTCCCTCGACATCGTGTTCGGTGAGGTGGATCGCTGATGTCCGTTCGTCGTCTGCATCACATCCAGCCGGAGAGCTTCGCGTTCACGCCCGACAATCAGGCGTGGGCGGAGAAGAAGATCCTGGATTATCCCGAAGGCCGCCAGCAGAGCGCGGTAATCCCGCTGCTGATGCGCGCCCAGGAGCAGGAAGGCTGGGTGAGCGAGCCGGCGATCCGCTATGTCGCCAAGATGCTGGACATGCCGAAGATCCGCGTCCTCGAGGTCGCGACCTTCTACACCCAGTTCCAGCTCGCCCCGGTCGGCCGCAAGGCGCACATCCAGGTGTGCGGCACCACGCCGTGCATGCTGCGCGGGGCCGAGGGCCTGATGGGCGTGTGCCGGAAGCGCATCGCCGAGGAGCCGTTCACGCTCTCGCCGGACGGCGACTTCTCGTGGGAAGAGGTCGAGTGCGCCGGCGCCTGCGTCAACGCGCCGATGGTGCAGGTGTTCAAGGACACCTACGAGGATCTGACGCCCGAGACCTTCAACGCGCTGCTCGACGGCTTCGCCGCCGGCAACGCGCCGAAGCCCGGCCCGCAGGTCGACCGCTGGTATTCGACGCCGCAGGGCGGCCCGACGTCGCTGACGGACACGGCGGCGTTCATGCGACCCACGCCGGTCGTTCCCGGCGGAGACACCGTCTCGGTCGGCCAGAGCGAGCTGACCGGCGTCCCCGAGGAACCGAAGCCGGCCGAGCCGGGCCCGGTTTCGTGACGCGGCAAGGGAGGATCGGGCATGCTTTCCGATAAGGACCGGATCTTCACGAACCTCTACGGCACCCAGGACTGGGGGCTGCAGGGCGCGCTCGCGCGCGGCTCGTGGGACGGCACCAAGGCGATCATCGCCAAGGGCCGCGACTGGATCATCGACCAGATGAAGGCCTCGGGCCTGCGCGGCCGCGGCGGCGCCGGCTTCTCGACCGGCCTCAAGTGGTCGTTCATGCCCAAGAATCCCGGGCCGAAGCCGCATTATCTCGTCGTCAACGCCGACGAATCCGAGCCGGGCACCTGCAAGGATCGCGAGATCCTGCGCCACGATCCCCATCACCTGATCGAAGGCTGCATGCTGGCCTCGTTCGCGATGGGCGCCCATGTCGCCTACATCTATGTGCGCGGCGAGTTCGTGCGGGAGCGTGAGCGGCTGGAGGCTGCCATCGCCCAGGCCTACGAGGCCCGGCTGATCGGCAAGAACAACATCCACGGCTACGATTTCGACCTCTACGTGCACCACGGCGCCGGCGCCTATATCTGCGGCGAGGAAACGGCGCTGCTGGAGAGCCTCGAGGGCAAGAAGGGCCAGCCGCGGCTGAAGCCGCCGTTCCCGGCCAACATGGGCCTCTACGGCTGCCCGACGACGGTGAACAACGTCGAATCGATCGCGGTGGCGCCGACCATCCTGCGCCGCGGCGCTTCGTGGTTCTCCGGCCTCGGCCGGCCGAACAACACCGGCACCAAGCTCTTCTGCATCTCCGGCCACGTGAACCGGCCGTGCACGGTGGAAGAAGAGATGGGAATCACCTTCCGCGAGATGATCGACAAGCATTGCGGCGGCATCCGCGGCGGCTGGGACAACCTGCTCGCGGTCATTCCGGGCGGCGCCTCCGTGCCGCTGGTGCCTGCCGAGCAGATCGCCGACGCCAACATGGATTTCGACAGCCTGCGGGCGCTGCGCTCGGGCCTTGGCTCGGCCGCCGTGATCGTGATGGACAAGTCGACCGACGTGATCAAGGCGATCGCCCGGCTTTCGGCCTTCTACAAGCACGAGAGCTGCGGCCAGTGCACGCCGTGCCGCGAGGGCACCGGCTGGATGTGGCGGGTGATGGAGCGCCTGGTGAAGGGCGAGGCCGAGAAGAAGGAGATCGACCTCCTGCTTCAGGTCACGACCCAGGTCGAAGGCCACACCATCTGCGCCCTGGGCGATGCGGCGGCGTGGCCGATCCAGGGCCTGATCCGCCATTTCCGCCCGTTGATCGAGGCGCGGATCGACGCCTATCACAGCCGCACCGTTCAGGGTGCGACGCTGGTGGCGGCGGAGTGACGGCAATGCGCACGGGTCCGGCCCCGGACGGTCTCACGGCTTCGGCCGCGGCGTCGCGGGCGGGTTCCATCGGTCCGGAGACGGGCCGTTTCGAAGACAAGGTCCGCGTCGGCGGGCGGCCTTCAACGGCCGCGGCCTGGTGAGCGGGGAGAACGATGGCCAAGATCAGCGTCGACGGAACCGTGATCGAAGTGCCGCCGGAGTTCACGCTCCTGCAGGCGGCCGAGGCGGCCGGTGCCGAAATCCCGCGGTTCTGTTTCCATGAGCGGCTGTCGATCGCCGGCAACTGCCGCATGTGCCTCGTCGAGGTGAAGGGCGGCCCGCCGAAGCCGGTGGCCTCCTGCGCCATGGCGGTGCGCGACCTGCGCCCGGGCCCGAACGGCGAGCCGCCGGAGATGTTCACCTCGACGCCGATGGTGAAGAAGGCGCGCGAAGGAACCATGGAGTTCCTGCTGATCAACCACCCGCTGGATTGCCCGATCTGCGATCAGGGCGGCGAGTGCGACCTGCAGGACCAGTCGATGGCCTACGGCGTCTCCGGCTCGCGCTTCAAGGAGAACAAGCGCGCCGTCGAGGACAAATATATCGGCCCGCTGGTGAAGACGGTGATGACGCGCTGCATCCACTGCACGCGCTGCGTCCGCTTCTCCACCGAGGTCGCCGGCGTCACCGACCTCGGCCTGACGGGCCGCGGCGAGAATGCCGAGATCACGACCTATCTCGAGCATGCGATGACCTCGGAGCTGCAGGGCAACGTGGTCGATCTGTGCCCGGTCGGCGCGCTGACCTCCAAGCCCTACGCCTTCAAGGCGCGGCCGTGGGAACTCGGCAAGACCGAATCCATCGACGTGATGGACGCGGTCGGCTCGAACATCCGCGTCGACAGCCGCGGCCGCGAAGTGATGCGCGTGCTGCCGCGCCTCAACGAGGCGGTCAACGAGGAGTGGATCTCCGACAAGACCCGCTACATCTGGGACGGCCTGCGCACCCAGCGGCTCGATCGCCCCTATGTGCGCCGCAACGGCCGCCTGATGCCGGCGAGCTGGACCGAGGCGCTCGGCGCCGTCGCCGCCCGGATCAAGGCTTCGTCTCCCGACCGGATCGGTGCGATCGCCGGCGATCTCGTCACCGTCGAGGAGCTCTACGCGCTGAAGGACCTGATGGTCCGCCTCGGCGTGAAGAACTTTGACGGCCGCCAGGACGGCACCAAGCTCGACCCGGCGTTCGGCCGCGCCAGCTACCTGTTCAATCCCGGCATCCGCGGCATCGAGGCGGCGGACGCGATCCTGCTCGTCGGCACCAATCCGCGTGCGGAAGCTGCGGTGCTCAACGCCCGCATCCGCAAGCGCTGGCGGTCCGAGCCGCTGCCGATCGGCGTGGTCGGGGCGCCCGCGGACTTCAATTACGACGTCTCCTATCTGGGGGCGGGGCCGGACACGCTGACCGAGATCGCCGAGGGCCGGCATTCGTTCGCCGAGGTGCTGAAGAAGGCGGAGCGTCCGCTGATCATCGTCGGCCAGGGCGCGCTCACCCGCGACGACGGCGCGGCGGTGCTGTCGCTCGCGGCGAAGATCGCCAGCGAGAGCGGCGCGGCCGGGCCGGACTGGAACGGCTTGGCGGTGCTGCACACCGCCGCCGCCCGCGGCGGCGCGCTCGATGTCGGCTTCGTGCCGGCCGAAGGCGGGCTCGACACTCAGGGCATCGTGCAGGCCGCCGGCTCCGGCGCGCTCGACGTGGTGGTGCTGCTCGGCGCCGACGAGATCGACACCGCGGCGCTCGGCAATGCGTTCGTGGTCTATGTCGGCACCCACGGCGATGCCGGCGCGCACCGCGCCGACGTCGTGCTGCCGGGCGCGGCCTATACCGAGAAGTCGGGCGCCTGGGTCAACACCGAAGGCCGGGTTCAGCGCGGCAACCGCGCGGCGTTCCCGCCGGGCGAGGCCCGCGAGGACTGGGCGATCCTGCGGGCGCTTTCGGCGCTCGTCGGGGCGACGCTGCCCTACGACTCGCTCGCGGAGCTGCGGGCGGCGCTGGTCGCGGCCCATCCGGTGCTCGGCCAGCTCGACGATCTCGTCGCGGCCGATCCGGCGGCGGTGGCGGCGCTGGCGTCCGCCGGCGGTGCGGTCTCGTCCGCGCCGTTCCGGCCGGCGATTGCGGATTTCTACCTGACGAACCCGATTGCACGGGCTTCGGCGATCATGGCGGAGTGCTCGGCGCTGGCGCAGGCGCGGGTGGCGGAAGCGGCCGAATAGGCCGCCGACGTCGCGGATCGGGCCACAGGGTTTTGGGCGAAGGGTTTTGTCGATGACGGCTGCGGGTTTCTGGACGGATTACGGGTTCCCGGTTCTGATGATGATCATCGAGAGCCTGGTCCTGATCGTCGTCCTCTTGGTCTGTATCGCCTTCGTCCTCCTGGCGGATCGCAAGATCTGGGCGGCGGCGCAGCTGCGGCGCGGTCCGAACGTGGTCGGCCCCTTCGGTCTGCTGCAATCGTTCGCCGACCTCCTGAAGTTCATCCTGAAGGAGCCGGTGATCCCGGCGACGTCGAACAAGGGGCTGTTCCTGCTGGCGCCGTTCATCACGGTGCTGCTCGCGGTCGGCGCCTGGGCGGCGATCCCGGTCGCAGACGGCTGGGTGATCTCGGACCTGAACCTCGGCACGCTCTACATCTTCGCGATCTCGTCGCTCGGCGTTTACGGCACCATCATCGGCGGCTGGGCGTCGAACTCGAAATATCCGTTCCTGTCGGCGCTGCGTTCCGCGGCGCAGATGGTGTCCTACGAGGTGTCGATCGGCTTCGTGGTGGTTACGGTGCTCCTGTGCGCCGGCACGCTGAACCTGTCGGACGTGGTGCGCGCCCAGCACGACGCCGGCCTCGCCACCCTGATCGGGCTGCCGTGGCTGACGTTCCTGAACTGGTACTGGCTGCCGCTGTTCCCGATGTTCAACATCTTCTTCATCTCGGCGCTCGCCGAGACCAACCGCCCGCCGTTCGATCTGGCGGAGGCGGAATCGGAACTCGTCGCCGGCTTCATGGTCGAGTACGGCTCGACCCCGTACATGATGTTCATGCTCGGCGAGTACGTTGCCATCGCCTCGATGTGCGCGCTGACGACGCTGTTCTTCCTGGGCGGGTGGCTGCCACCGATCGACGTCATTCCCTTCACCTGGGTGCCGGGCGTGATCTGGTTCGTGCTCAAGTGCCTGCTGGTGTTCTTCATGTTCGCCATGGTGAAGGCCATGGTGCCGCGCTACCGCTACGACCAGCTGATGCGGCTCGGCTGGAAGGTGTTCCTGCCGATCTCGCTGGCGATGGTGGTCATCGTGGCGTTCGTGCTGCAGCTGACCGGCTGGGCGCCGGGCATGGTTGCGGCGGGCTGAGGCGGGCGAGCCGAGGCTGGCAAGCCGAGGCTGGTTTGACGGCGGCCGGCCTCTTCGCCGGCCTTCTCGGAAGCGGTTCTGGTCAAGTTCGGCCGTGCGGTTCGCCGCCGGTCCGTGAAGTCAAGAGAGGCACAGGCGATGCGTCTGCAACAGGCTGCGAAGTCGCTCATGCTTCAGGAGTTCGTTTCGGCGTTCATCCTGACGATGCGGTATTTCTTCAAGCCGAAGACGACGCTGAACTACCCCTACGAAAAGGGGCCGCTCAGCCCGCGCTTCCGTGGCGAACATGCGCTGCGCCGTTATCCGAACGGCGAGGAGCGCTGCATCGCGTGCAAGCTGTGCGAGGCGATCTGCCCGGCGCAGGCCATCACCATCGAGGCGGGCCCGCGCCGCAACGACGGCACGCGCCGCACCACCCGCTACGACATCGACATGGTGAAGTGCATCTATTGCGGCTTCTGCCAGGAAGCCTGCCCGGTGGACGCCATCGTCGAGGGGCCGAATTTCGAGTTCTCCGTGGAGACCCGCGAGGAGCTCTACTACGACAAGGCCCGGCTGCTCGCGAACGGCGAGCGCTGGGAACGTGAGATCCAGAATTCCATCGCGGCCGATTCCCCCTATCGCTGAGACGGGGGCCTCGTCGCGAGGACGATGACCGACTGCCGCCGCGGCCCCGGCCGGGCGGTGGAACAAGGCCGAGGCGCCGCGCGGGCGCATCGGTGAAAGGTGTCAGCGCGCCGCAGGCGCGCTCGGTGGACAGCGCGGATGTGCCCCTCTATCGAGGAGCCCGCGACAACGCCGTCGACGGAAAGGCTCGAGGGGGCAGGGAATGGTCCAGACCCTATTTTTCTATCTGTTCGCCGCGGTCGCGGTGGCCTCCGCCTTTCTGGTGATCTCCTCCCGCAACCCGGTCTATTCGGTGTTGTTCCTGATCCTGACCTTCGTGAACGCCGCCGGGCTGTTCATGCTGGTGGGGGCGGAGTTCCTGGGGCTGATCCTCATCGTGGTCTATGTCGGCGCGGTGGCGGTGCTGTTCCTGTTCGTGGTGATGATGCTCGACGTCGACTTCGTCGCGTTGCGGCAGGGCTTCCTCCAGTACCTGCCGATCGGCGCTCTCGTCGGCCTGATCCTGCTGGTCGAGCTGCTCCTGGTGC
>JAEZMP010000216.1 GCA_023442215.1 Pseudomonadota bacterium | reverse complement strand
TGCCGACCTACCGGCCGATGGTCTCGAAGCGGACCAGTGCCATGATCTTCAATGCGGGCGAAACGGTGTACGAGCTGATCACGCCCGAGGGCGCCGTCTACACCATGTTCAGCCTGTCCCTGAAGGTAGACCCCAATAACACCATCGAAAACCTGCCCACCCTGGGCAAGCGCCTGACCTTGCCGACCGGATGGCAGTTCAGATCACGCAAGCTGGACCAGGAGATGGTTCTGACGGCCACCGCCGACTCCAACCCACCCAACACCGTCGTTCTCGACCAATTTGAGGGCAACTACCAGTTCAACGCGGGCGCCAGCGCCAAGAAGTAGCCTGTGTGCCACCCGGAAACGGCGGGCTGGCCGTCCGACATGCGCCAGCGGCAGTCCGCGTTCATGCTCCGCTGGTCGCCAAACTGGTAGCGGGTGCAGCCGCAGCCCTGTCGCTTGGTCCCCATCCCGCGCGGCATCCACAGCGTGAGCCACGGTCAAGCATATTGGACGGATGGAAAAAGATCTGGGCGTGGCGACCCCGGCAGGGCCGCGTATTTTTAGGCTATATCAAGCGCTTAAGCTCAGGTGAGGGCGAATCCCGCCCCATTGATTCTATTAAGCTATTTCTTCGGGTCCCCTCACCGTCACGGACGCAAAAGCCCCCAAAAGACAGGTCTTTGAGCCGCAAGGTCAGTTGTCGCGCGCTTGCCCGCGTCGCCGGAAGATTGGCCGCGCTTCGGACAAATGGGCGCGCATTCTGGAGCCCCGAACCCGGCGCGCTCAATTGGCGTGCTGTGAAAACTCATACCGTGATCTTGGGGCCAATGTACGCGATCAGGATTTTGTCGTGCTGGGCCTCCAATGGCCACCGGATATGTATCCGGTAAGCAGGCTGGTTGATCTTGCCGTGAAAGGGGCAGAAAACCGTACTGCCTGGTGCATCGGGGTCCGGGAACGTCATTTCGGCTCGATACTTGTGCTTGTTCGTCGCCGATTCGTCGGTAAATCTTGCGGCGCTTCCAGAAAAAAAGTTGGCGATTAGACCGTAGCTAACATCTGTGTACTGGCGACGCTCGTCTCGACTCTTGACCAATTGATCGAGTATTCCAACCAATTCCAAGACCCGATCGGCGACGTTTTGGCTAAACGGGTGAGGTCTTAAGACGCCCGCGATGTCCTGCGACAAGGTGACTGCCTCAAAAGCAGCCTCGACCGTAGCGAGCAACTCAGTCCAATTTTTTGGCGTGGGCAACGCTTCTTTCGCAGCGCTTTCCATGCTCTCGACCGAAATGTGGTTTGGTACTTCGATTTCGCCGATCTTATCCTCAAGGAGCCCGTGGGTGACCAGGAGAGGGTCCGCGTCGCAGCCGTTGCCAGAGCCCGGTAGGCTGTAGACAGCGGCTTTTGCACCGAGGATGCGCCGGCGGGCGGCCTCACCCAACCCCTGTAGGGTGACGTCATCTTCGTTGAAATAAAACAGATCGTCGGGTACAGTCGCCTGTTCGTCCTCCCAAAATGGGCCAGACTGGCCGACCCATCTTAGTATCCGCTGCCTTAAATCTTTGTCGCTATGCGTCTGCACCACGGCCCGAAATGTCTGGGTTGCCGTCGCTGGCCGATCTCCTAGCAAGCGGGAGCAGAGCAGACTCTTCTTGACCAGCCCAGACCTCTCACGGGCGTCGAGCAGCCGGCGAAGTTCCAATATAAAGGCGCCCGGATCTGAGAACTGCCCATCAATCGAAAGATCGTTTAAGAAAAACATCACTAGCTGTCCCACCCTGCGAGTGATGCGAGGTCGATATCCGCCTGATCGAAGAACCCGGATGGCCATTGATCCAACGAACCTGCGGCATCCACTGAAATTGCAGTTACGCGGGGCTCGTCAGCGCCAGCTTCTGTGGACCTGAAGAAGTGGATCCCAACGTCGCGGGGCGACACGATGCTGGACGAAGCCGCGCGCCGCACTCCATTGAGCAGGTGGTCGCTGTGTGTCTCGACGACGATTTGAACGCCTGCGGCCGCAAACGTAGCAAGGATCCGACCCATAGCGGACTGGCCGCTAGGATGGAGGTGTGCCTCTGGGCTGTCGACGACGATCGTTTGCCCGTCTTTCGCCAACAAGAGAGCAACCAGCACAGGGAACGCGTAAGTCAGGCCGTAGCCGATGTTGAAGGGCCGACGGTAATCTTCAGTTGTACGGGTCCGGAGTTCGAGCCGCAGTAGAGACGTTCGTGCGATGCGTTGGGCGTTAGCGTCGGTTCCCGGGAAGAGCTCCGACGCCCAGGCGTTAAACTGCCGCCTCAGCGTCGTCCCTTTCTCGCGCGGATGTCTGCGAGCAGGAACAATTTCGTCGTCAAGATGGCGCTGGAACCACCATGCAGCGTACTCGCCCTGGACGCCGACGTCTGCTTGAACCGGGTCTGTTATATCAATAGCCGGAAAAGTGTCGGCGGTACCGACCCGGACTGCACTCAAGAAAACCAATTCCCGGACGTGTTCCAACAAGTTCCGATGCGCGGCCTTGAGCCCGGTGAGGTTCGGCCAGCCGTCGATCATGTGGTCGCCGCCTGAGGTGCTGGCGAACTCGAACTTCTCCAAGGTAAGGGCCGAGCCGACGTTCCGGTCCTCTGCACCGAAGTGCCACCACGCGTCCAACGTGTCCGCGCCGACGCCTATCGACAGGTTTCGGGAGCTTCCGGCGGAGTGTTCGTTGAAGACCTCGCCGGGTGTACCGAGCCGAACGAGTGGCCCATTGAGGGCAACGCTGGTGCTCGGCCTGCCTGACCTCATAGCTTGGGCTAGGAGCAGCAGCGGCTGCAGCGATGTCGACTTTCCCGATGCATTAAAGCCGGTTAGAAGCGTAAGACTCGGCAGCGGCAGCGTGAGTTGCTCGAAACACTTAAATTTACGCAGATGGACCCTGTCCAACATCACAACAGCTCCTCGATCGCTGCCACAGCCCGTTCGAAGCGGGTGCGGACTTGCCGTGTACTGTTGGTCGAGTACGTGATTGAGTGGTTGAACTCCTCCTGCGCGATGAGCTCGCCAAAACACTTCCGGATCGCCTGCGCATTGTTCACGATTTTGCCGTGATCCGCGTCTGCGAGGAGTACAGAGCACACGTCGAACAATGCAATGTTAATCACAGTCCGAAATGCGTCTATGTCGGGCTCAGCCAACGACTTGCGGAAGGCATGTTTTCCGAACAGGAAGAGGTTCGCCTTCATTGACCTTGAAAATGCATGCGAGAGTGACTGCAGCTCTTCGGTCCCGGCCTCATTCATACGCTCCAGTGCTTGCGCAAGGAAACCGTCCATGTCGCCGGTCCGGTAGCTCTTCCAATCGAGCAGGTAGAACGCACAAAATCGGTTGATTGCCTCCCGATCGCGCATTGTTTTCGGATCAAGCGATTTCCCAGTCGCTTCCAAAAACGTCGCGCTTTGCCCAGCCTCCCTCAACCACGTGGTGGCAGGTCCATTGAAGAGGCAATTCCTCATCTGCTGCCGGCTGAGCGGAACGCCACTGTTAACCCGTTCAAAGATGTCCAGCTTGGCTCTCTCAGGGGCCTTGGCATCTAGCACATAGAGGGTCAATTGCGTGTCTTCAATTCGCTCGGCTAGCGCTACCGGTAGATCGGAAAAACGTAGGCCCGACAGTGGATGGCGCACATTTCGCTCGGGATCATCCAGACCGATTAGCGTAAATCCGTCATCTAGATAGCGGGCGAAAGTAGTCAAACGCTGGAGGCCATCAACCACTATAATACTGCCATCCTTGGCTTCAGCAACATAGAAGACTGGGAGAGGGATCCGCATCATACAAGATTCAATTAACCGGCTTTGCTTGGTCTGAGACCAGACGAAATCACGCTGGAAATCCGGGTCGAGTTGATAACGTCCTGCGCGGATCCGCTTCACCACTTCCGTGACCGTTCGTGTCTCGGTTCGGACAAAGACCGCATCAAGTGGATACTCGCCCCAGCCAACCGTTGGCAAAGGTCCGTCGAACCCTTCCACTTCTTCGTCGGGTCGTTGCGAAGAATCCACAATCGCTTCCACACGATCCGGGTCGATTAGCCCTCCAGCGGTCGCGTCCACATCTGAATTCTCCCGAACGTAGGCGGCCATCCCTTCCCAGCCGTCAGCGGTTCGCACACATATCGCGAGTGCGTGAAAGGGCCCATTCTGGACGAGGCGCTGGGCGGGCTTTCTATATGCCTCTAGGTTTTTGCCCATAGGCACGAGCGCGACGCCCAAGACCGGCTGGTCTCGTAGCACTCCCGGTTGCCGGAACCGAACGTCAAAGTTGCCGGGCTTACTGACCCAGTAGACGGCAACATTCTGCGGTTGTTGTCCCGTTCGGGCGGCAATCCAGGCTCGGGTTTGGTCGAACTTGTTGGCGCTCGGGGCACTAAGGTCGACCGTGCCGAGCAGATTCCCGAGCTCGCGGAGTGCAAGGCGATTGCGATCCAATTCCTCGTCGGTTCCCTCTGACACCGTCGTTCTCCGCAGACTGCCTTGTTGCGCTCAGTTGGGCATTGCGTCGCTCTCACTCCGCCGCGATCGCCAGCGCATCGGCATCGATCCGTTCGACGGAGTTGAGGTGTGCCCTGACCCGCTCGCGGAAGCCTGGCATAAAGCGCAGTTGGCTTCGCTCGGTCCTCGACAGAAACCCACGGGTGGCCCTCGCAGAGAGTGGCTTGCCGGGGAACTTTAAGAAATCGGCTAGGGGATCGCGTTCGCGCCAGACAGGGTAGGCGCCGATTTCGATCAGGTGGCGCCGCTTACCGTCAAAGCGAGCTGATCGCGGCCAGCGACCATCTGCTGGAACGGGGCGATCCCGAGCAGGATCGTATGCGCCAGGGCGCTGCAATCTCCCCCCTAGCCAGGCAGCTACCGGTCGGGTCACCGCATTGCCAACAAGCGACCAACGAATCGAACGCCGCGCGATTGCCTCCGCCGGCTCAGTCCAGTCCGCTTCGAGGCCCTGGAGCCGTTCGGCGTCACGAATGTCTGGCGTCACAACTCTGCCGTCGGGCATGAGAATCGCGGGTGGCGATGCAATGCCCACAGTCGAGCCATTCTTGAGCGTCGGAATTGCGTCCGGCGCCCATCCGAGGCCACGGATTCCCTCGGTCCAGTAAAAGCCATGTGCGTGGGTGTCGAGCGAGGTCGGTGCTTTCGGCGCCTCGACGTCGTCGACGCATAGAATTGACGCAGGGTCCACGTCCGTCAGAGTTGCAACTACGACTACGCGCTCGCGACGCTGAGGTACGAAGGCCCGTGAATTTACAACGCGGTAGGCCCAGCGATAACCGCGCTCCTCGAACGCCTCCACCAAAGTCCGCATACCGCGGCCTCGGTCTAGCTGGAGCATGAAGGATACATTCTCAAGGATGACCCAAGGCACTCGTTGACGGTCGAGCAGACGGAAGACGTGCCCTACAAGACCCGAGCGTTGGCCGACGATTCCAGCCGTCAGGCCGGCCTGGCTGAGGTCTTGGCAGGGGAAGCCCGCGACCAGCGCTTCGGTAGTGGCGGGCAGGTCGGGAAGGTCTACAACGTCGCGCCGGAGATCAACGTTTGGAAACTTGGCGGAAAGGACGGCGCGCGCAGGATCCCAGATCTCACAGAGCAAGGTGGTCTCATGGCCCGCGGCAGCTAAGCCGGCCTCTAGCCCTCCGATGCCTGCGAACAATCCTGCGATGCGCATCTCGTCCCTCTGTCTAACCGAATCCCTCGCCCGATCCTTTCCGGCAATCCATCGAAACACAACGGTAGCCGACCTCCTATCGGGTTCAGTTGGCCACGATGGGCCGGGTGCTGCATTTCAGCATGCCACCAGTGCTAGTCCGGCATAACCCGGTTCGCCTAGTGGTTCCAAACTCAAAGTGATCACCGTCTTCAGAGTGCACTTGCATCGGCTCTGAGCGCCTCCCAATTGTTTGGTCGGAGCTTGCAGCGCGGTTGCTCAGTTTGATGGAGATGAGATCCACAGTTTAGGATTGGAACCGCCGTAGGGGCGTTGACGCAAAAAGGACCCTTCACTCTCGAAGGAGAGCGGCTTAGTTGGGGATGCCATGGAGCAGGCGGCGGTCCAAGCTCCTCCTGGCGCAACGGCGGTCTCAGGAAATGGGAGGCGGAAGCGCGGGCGGCGGCCCATCACGCCAGATGCGCGCCCAACGCAGCAGCGCCTCGCACAGCGACATTCCGATGAGGCCGAGGACGAACCCGACCATGCCCTCCATGGAGGCGACGGGGATATCCGGCACCCCAAAATATCGGGCGGTCACAGCAGCGGCGGCTGGCGTCCCATAGCCCGCCACGATGGTGCCGACGACGGCCGTCGTGATGTGGCGCATGATCGACCCTCCTGGATTAGTCAGGGAGCGAGCAAGGCCGCCGGCGGCGCCGGCGACGAGGTGGGCGAGCTTGATGCCGAGGATTGTCGGCTCGGGCGGAAGATCGGCCACGCGTTACCCCTTCGCGAACTGAGCGCGCACCGCCTCGTACCAGTCGCGGCACGCGGCGAGATGGCCATTGGCCTGAAGGAAGGCGGCCCCGACCCTGGCGAGGGCCACCCTTGCGTCAGTTCCGCGCGGAATCACCGGCGAATCGACGGGCTTGCAGGCGGCCGGCAGCGGCGGCAGGGACCGCTTAAGGCCGGCCACCCCATCCTGGCAGCCGGTCAAGGACATCATCAGCAGAGCAGCCGGGACGGCCGGCAAGAGATTCCAGCGCATCGGTCGCCTCCTTGAGCTTGCGTGCCTGTTGATCGAGCTGGGATTGAAGCGCGGAGGCGTGGGCGGCAGATGCGCCTGCGGCCGCGGCGTCCGCCTGATCGACGGCGACCTGGCCGCCCTCGCGAAGCCAAGCCTCCCGGGCGTCGCCGCCATAGTCCATCGCCACCCAGGCCGCGGCGGCGATGGCATAGAGGAGGGCGATCTTCTCGCCGAGATAGCGCCGGGCCGCGACATAGGCGGCCACGGCGCAGATGGCATAGAGCCACCAGGGGATGATGGAGAGAAGCCACTGCATCAGGCCGCCGCCTCAGCCGGTGCGGCCGCGTTGTCATTCGCCACGGCGGGAGGAGGCCCGATATCGAGCTCGGCCACCATCTGCTTCGCCTTCCGGCTGGCCCACCAGGCCCAAGCACCACCCGCGAGCGTAAGCAGCACACCGAGCGCCAGAAGACCGAACAGGATAGAGTCGAAGGTCGCAGATCGCCCCTGCAAAGGCGCGGCCTGGGTGGTCACAGCAGTGGTACCGGACGCTGCGGTGCCGATGGTGCTAGCGACAACGCCACCCGTAGGGCTCGGCAGCGGCTTGGCGTCGCTCGGCAGTGCCTTGGGCGAGGTGGGAGAGCCGCCAGCAGCAGCAGGAGCTTTGTCTGGCGCCTTGACCCAACCGGCCGGCGTCGGGGCGGGAACCGAGCCGCGCGCTACCGCCTGGGCCAGCTTCTTTACGTCGGCCACGCGGCGGCCCCAGCCCTTGCCGTAGAGCCTCCACGTCTTGAGGTTTTGAAGCATGGCCAGCCGGCGTTCGGAGAGGGCCGCGATCACTGCGTCCACGTCATCGATCTCGTTGGCCGCCTGAACCGTGCCGTCGCCGATGCGGGCGTCCACCGCGATCGTCCCCTGCCCCGTTTTGGCGCGGACGTCGTTGAGCGCGCGCTGGAGCCACTTCGCCGCCTGCGCGTCACCACTGTTCACGCAAGCGTCGAACACGCAATAATCGAGCCCCGCGGGGAGGTCCGCCGCGCGGCACACGTCCCAGTAATAGACCTTGTAGATCTCTTCCCGCTCTGCGGGCGTGATGTCCCACACGTCCCGAACGGGCAGGCCCTTGGCCTTACGGTACTGGTTGTAGCGCCGCTGGATCACGCCATAGGCGGTGCGACCGCCGGGATCGTTCGGGTCATCATCCTTGCCGCCCTCATGCACGAGGACGCACGCCAGCGACGGCGCGAAGTTCTGCGCGACCATGAATCACCTATCGGTTGCTGGAAATGAAAAGGCCGCCTGGAGGCGGCCGTGGTAGAAGGAAGGCGTTCGCCCCAAGCCCTGACACTGGGGCGGACGGGAGCCGGGCGGTCTGCCCCCATAGGTCGCCCGGCTCACCGCCCAGGCACAAAAAAGCCGCCTCAAGGGCGGCCATGGCGGTTAGGAAGTTCAGCGAGCGATCAGAACAGCGCCTTGTCGTAGGCCGCCGCCCGTCGCCCGTTGCCGGTCGCGTTGGGGTGCACGGTGTCTGCCATGAACCCCGCCGCCACCGCCGCCGCATAGGCACCTAGGGCGTCCCGGTCATCCAGGTAACCGCAGCCCCGGGCGAAAGCCACGCCTTTGAGGACGCGGTCATACCTTGCAAGGAAGGTGCTTCCAGCGTCGGAGCTATCGTTCGGACGCACCAGCATGACGTGGGCGCCCCCGCTCTGCCAGCGGCCTACGAGCTTGTCGATCAGGTGGCCATAGCCGCCGTCATCGAGCGTGACGCGGTCGTTCATCCCGCCGTTGAGCAGGTAGACGTCCGGCCGCAGCATCTCCATCCACTTGCGGCCCCAGGCATCATCAACGCTGGCGTGCTCCGAGAGATAAGTCCCGGAGATACCGCAGTTGGAGAGCGTCGCCCCGCCGCCATCCCTCAGGAAATCGGCACCGAACAGCACGACAGTTCCGGTGATCGAGAAAACCGCGATCCCAGTCGCGGCGACGCCGTCCTGATAGATGTCCACGGCGCAGAGTTCTCCAGTCGGATAGCGCGTGCCATCCACGCTTGCACCGGTCGCGCCGTCTCCGGCGGAGACCACACCAAACGAGCCGCCGGCACCGAGCTCGAAATAGACGCGGCATCGGTCCCAGGCGACGCCGGGATCCAAGCCTGCATATCCACCGGCGACGCCGACATAGGAGGTTCCCAGCCCGCACAAGGAATGGGATCGCGGCCCACTGTCCCAGGCGGGGTTCCCAACAAGGAAGGGGGTCACGGTGCCGCTGGTGGCCCCATTGTAGAAGCCGGGCTGAAGCGCGTCGAACCACACGAGGCCCGGCCCGCCATCGCCGAGGCGCCGCTTGAGCCGGCTTGTGAGCGACGGAATATAGGACGACACAGGATCCCCGCCGCCGGCCGTGAGGCTATCGATGCCGGCCAGCACGCGCACATGGCGCTGGGGAGCGACCTTCGCGCGACCGAGGGGGTTGAGCCGGCGGATGGAGCGCAGCGCGCTGCCGGCGAGCTGCTGCGCAGTGGTGTCCATGCTCATCAGGAGATCCGATAACTGACGGGGCCGGAGGTGAAGTCGGAGCACTCGAGGTAATAGTCCACGCCCGGCTCGCCCTCCTCCGCCCGCTCGGAGGCCGGTGCCGTCCAGACGTAGATGGTCTCGCCGCCGGCGGTCAGCTCGTGCTTGGTCACGCCGCCGTCGAAGGAGCGCTTGAGGGTCAGCGTCGCCACGAAGTCCCCGGAGATGGTGACATTGAACACCTGGCCGGCATTCGGCCGGAAGGGGCCGCTCAATCCGTCGGCAATGAAGGTGCCCTCAACGGGAGCCGGGCGCCCGTCATCGGCGGCCCCCGGCAGGCCGACAACGGCGACCTTCTGGATTTCGTATCGAACTGGGGAGGTCATGGTGCACCTCAGGAGGTGGGCGGGGTGATGCGGATGTAGATGAGGGCGACGCGCACCACGCCGCCGGTGAAGTTGCCGCCGTTGGCCTTGAGCCGCACGACGCGGGCGACATTGAAGACACCGGTTCCGACCGAGCCGATGTTCGTCGAGCCGGCTCCCGTGGGCAGCGCGGCGGCGAAGACGTCGCCATCGTCGGCCGTACCGACGTCAAAGGACCCAGCGCCGGTGACCGCCGCTGTTACGCGCGTCGAGACAGCGAGGAGAATGGCTCCGGCTGGGATTGTGATGGTGGAATCGGAGGTTGCACCGGCGAGGGCCACTGCCTCCTCCTGCACCAGGATGTCAGCCCGCGCGCCTGACGCCGCCAGAGCGAGAGCGTCCGAGCCCGCCGCTCGGCGCTTTGCCATGTCATCGACAAAGGTAGGGACGGGAGACCGCGCCGGGCCAGGCGCCGCGGGATCGTGGAGCGCGAACTGATCCGTGGCGAAGTTAATGTTCGCCTTCGCCGTCACCTCGGACAGATCTAGAGCCAGAGCGACGTCATCAGCCAGCGCCCCGCCGCCGGAAAGGCCGGTGCCGGCGGTGATCTCCCGGGAGGCGGGAACGCTGCCGGCCGCGGCAATCAGGCCGGCAAGCGCCTTTTTCTGCTTGCCGGAGTCGCTGGCATCCACCACCGCCACATAATCGGCGGCTGGGTCCACCGCGCCGAGAGTGTCGAGGCCGGCGATGTTGAGGTTGAGGGTCCGGTTCTGTGTCAGGTCGCCGCCACCAGAGAGCCCCTTCCCCGCCTCCACCTTCCGCGCCGGGGGTACCGCCGCGCCCGCCGTCGAGGCCTGGGCGAAGGTAATGGAGCCGGTGCCCACCGGCACGGGGTTGAGGGAGGAGACCCACCACTCGGTGTTGGCCGAAGCGAAGCCGTCGGTCACGAACACGCGCGTGCCCCGGGTCACCTCCTTCGTGCTGTCGAAGTCCCCTGCCCGCTCCCAGTTGCCTGCCCGGGCAATCCAGATGCCGTTCTCGTGCTTCGCGGTCTGGTCCTTCACCAGTACGCGGTCGCCATCGATCAGCGTGATGGCATCGAGCACCGCGAGCCCGTTGAGCGCGATGTTCACGCCAGGGGTGGCCACGCGGCACGGTCCCTTGATGGCCGCGGCCGTGATGAAGCCGGCGGCCAAATCGACGATTGCCATGTTGCTGATCCTTAAATGCAAAAGGCCGCCCAGAGGACGGCTTTTTTCAATTTGAGGCAATCAAGCCCCAATGCGTTTGACGAGCTCGAAGTGTCCGTCCGCTGATTTTCTATATAGCGCCACGACAACATTGCCAATTTCAGAGCTAATTAGCTTTCCATAATTTATGTAATTTTCATATTGATTATTAAATATTATATTTGATATATAAAATCCAACGTCTGTAAGTGTATAAACATCGACTACAGGAGTCTTTCCATCTGATCTGACCGGAGGTGCATTTATTTTTTCGTTTAGGATATTTCTTGATATTATATTTTTATTTATATCTGCATTAATCGGAAATGATATGCAATATTCTTCACTATAAATAGCCCATTCGATATCTCCAGTATTTATTTTTACTTTTGCAAAACTTGCAACATGACCACCTAATACCGCATCAGGCAGCAAAATACCTGCCTGTGATAATTTTGAAAGCGAATAAAAATCAATATTACCTGAAATACATCTAATTATGAATTTTCCACAGATACTTGATCCATATTTATTAAATATAATAGCCGTTTCTGTGTCAATTTCATCAATTGTTCTTAGAACACGATTAGTCACAATGCCAGGCCGCCTGATCTCTGCAGCTAGAACACGCCCCCACATGCGTTGTACATCTTCCGAGGAAACATCTTCCGCATATCGTTGAAACCGGTTCATCCAATCATCGCTCGGCCCACCGGTATCGCCGGGGGGCGGATCGGCCTCCAGATCTTCGACTGCTGCTTTCGCAACTCTCTCGCGATTTTCCTGCTTTCGCATCGCGTCGCTCATGAACGTTGCAACAGCTCGCTCCGCAAGTGCTTCATCTGCTGATGCGTGCTTGACCGCCTCCTTGGTGATCGCTTTGGAAATAGCTAGCGCAGAGGCGGTGTCGTTTCGAATAGCGGAAGCCTTCTGCTCTCCCGACGCTTTCAGGACGTCGAGCCAACTGATGGCAGTATCGGCACCCATCCCGACAAGACGGGCTATAGCCTTCACCGCCCCAGGGATGCTTTTTAAGCCGCTCCCGAATTCGTCAAGAACACCACCCTCGCTTGGCACGACATCGTTGCCGGACATTTGCCGCCCCCTTGATTCCGCATGGGCAATGCTAGAACAGCCCGGCCCATCGGAGGAAGGTGTATACAAGCGATATACACCCTGCTGCGAGCATCAGCATGAAGGCCGCGGCAAAGAGGAGGGAAGCGCATACCGGAACGGCGGCGACCAGATTTCTCATCGTTTCGCCCATGATGGTGATCCTTTACTGCGCGCCAACCTTGAGGGTGCGCTTGCGCGGCTTCAAGCCGAGCGCCGTTGTAAGACCGTCTTCGAGATTGTCGATGGCGCCGCGCAAGAGCCAGAAGTTCTGGCCCGGCAGGAAGGAGCGCCGCAGCTTGTTGACGTCGTAGCCGCTCCCCTGGCCCTTGCTGAAATTCTGCACAGCCGTGAAGGCGTCCTCTGCCTTGCCCGCGATGGGTCCGCCGAGCGTGCCGGCCAGCCCATAGTTCTGGTGCTTCGAGGTCATCTCCCCAGTGAGCCGGGAAAGACCGACGTGACCGCCGGTGGCCTTCTCCGCCACCGTGTTCACCTGATCGAGCCAGCCGAGCAGGCCCGACGTGCTCAGGCCCTCCACCACCAGCTTCACCGGATCGGTCGGAATCTCCCGCCCCTGCACCGCCTGCCGCGCGGCATAGCTCATTGCGCCCAGCCCAATCATGGCGGCGAAACCCATGATGGCGCGGGCATCGCGCTGTTGGATGCCGGCCAGAGTCACCGTCTGCGCCGTGGCGGTCATGAAGCTTTGGAACTGGAAGACCAGCCGGCCCACTTCGTTGCCCTGCGACCAGAACGGCCGCTCCATGCCCGGCCGGACGATGGAGCGCTCCACCCCGCGGCCAACAGCGATGCTCATGGCCTCAGCAGCGCTCTGGTCCTGCCAGGCGCTGGTGTTCGTGAGCCACAGCCCGTTGAACCGCTCCCCTCCCCCGTCCGCGGCGAATTCCTTCCAGATGCGCGCCGCCATGGGCTCGGAGATGCCGAGGTCGGCGAGCATCTCCCGCTGGCGCGCCGACAGCCTGCCTTCGGTCGCCGCCTGCGCCGCCTTGAGCGTCTTGCTCATCACGGTGTAGCCGACGACGCGCTCCCCCATGTCGGTCCACTGCGGCAGCATGGTAAGAGCCATGAACTTGTTGACGCTCGCACCCACCGCGCGCTCCAGCGGCGAGCCCCGACCGTAATCGTCGAGAACATCCGAGAATGCCGCCATGCGGGCGTTCAGCTCCAGGTCGAGCCCCACGCCCATCAGCTTCAGCTCCTCCTTGGCCCGCCCGCCAACCTCCCGGCCGATGGATGTGACGAAGGGCACCCAGCCATCGCCCAGCAGCTCGACCATGCCGTGGCGGACCAGCGGCGTGGCGAGGTCGGACATGGCCGAGATCACAACCGAGCCGAGGGAGGTGAGGATGTTGAAGCCGCGGGCGACGCGCGCTGCCTGATGGCCGACACCCTGCGGGTTGTCCGGCATCCCGAACAACCCGCGCTGCCTCTCCAGCAGCTTCATGAGCGTCTCGATGTCGTGGTCGGCCCGCTTCTTGATGCGCTCGTTCGCGGCCTCGATCTCTTTCGCCGTCGGCTCTCGGCCGTTCTTGGCCCGATAGTCCGCGGCGAACTGGTCCATCTGCCGCCGGGCCTCCTCGGCGATCTCCTTGAACACCATGGTACCATCGGAGCTGATCTGCTTCGCGCCGCCCACGTCCGTGACCGAGCCGAAGCGCTGGACGATGGCCATGTCCATTTCCATCTGCTCGATCATTACCCGGGCGACGTGCTCGATATCTGTCTCCAGCCACTTGGCCTTGGTCTCGAAGGGCATGGCGAAGGTCCGCCCCTGGAAGGTCCGGCCCAGTTCCTCCTTGCCCGAGCGAATGGCCTCGCCGGTGGTGGCCTGATCGTCGTAGGGAAAGCGTCCCGCCGGTGTGCTCACCACGCGCTGCCAGGTCTCTTCCGCCCGGGCGCGCAGTTCATCCGGCGTCAGGTCGGTGCGCGTCTTGAGGATGGCCTCCATGGCATCATCTACGGCCGCGTCCGCCGTCTTGAGCCGCGGAGCGTCGGCCGGCATCCCCTCACCTGCCGCCTCCCTCTTTGCCAGCGATCGCTTGGCGCCCTTCGAACTGTTGCCGTTCCAGGCGCCCACCACCTCTTCCATCTTGCCCCGCAAGGCGGAGGCCTCCGCCTCATGGTTCGCCATGGCGGCTTCGAGCATCTGACGCCGCACGGACAGATCGATGGCGCGATCCGAGAGCGTCTCCAGCCGGTCGGTGTTTGCGGTGAGCGCGCGCAGCGCCTCCTCCGCCTTCGTCTCGGCGCGGCCCATCCGGCGGCGCACGCCGGCGAGCGCCACCATCGCGTCGCGCACCGCAGCCCGAGCCGAGGCGCGATCACCCAGTGCCCCTTCCAGTGCCTGCCGCGCCTCCTCGGCGAGCGCCCCGCCGGTCATGCCTTCCGAGCGCAAGCCCTCCTCGCCGGCAACCCGGCGTTCCAGATCCTCAAGGGTCTGCGGCCGTCCCTCCTCGCCGCGCAGGAAGGTGGCGACGTCATCAAGGGTCCGCAGCGTGACGCCGCGCTCGGCCGCCATCTGCTGGATCTCCTGCGCGACCCGCGACTGCCCCGCGTGCTCGGCATCCAGGTGGCGCGCTGTCCACCAGCCGGGCTCCTCGCCGCGCGCTGCCTGGACGATCCAGTCCTCCACCTCGTTCGCCCCCGGCCGGCCCGGGAGCAGCCCGCCGGCTTCCTCCGCGATGCGCTCGCCGAGCTGATCGAAGCTGCGCCCCTTCGCGGAGACGACGCCGCGCAGGGTGATATCGCTCCCCTTCAGGGTACCATTCGGGTCGCTGATCCCACCCTGCCGTGCAATCCAGCGCAGGAAGGAGGGCGGCTCATACGACCGTTTGCGGCCGATCACGATCTCTGCGGCGAGCCGGACACCAGAGAGCACCGCATCTCGCTCAAACCGGGCCGCGCGGGCGATGTCCGCCTGGGTCCGGGGCTTGGCGAGACGGGTCATCTCCCGCGCCTGGGCCCGAAGGTCATCGATTTCTGCCCGTGCCTCGGGACTGTTGAGGTCCCCCTTCACCGCTCCCACGAACTCATCAAGCGAAGAGGCCTGCTCCGCCGCGCCCGTGGCCAGTCCATCAAGCTGGTCCGCCCGCCGGCCGGCCCGCCGGGCCTCCATGCCCCGCTCGCTGGTGCGCACCGCCAGCTCCTGCTCCTGCCGATCCACCGTGTCCATGCGGCCCTGGAGCTTGCGGGCCCGCACCTCCATCTCGTCCCGCTGCTGAGCCAGCTCCTGCATGCGGGACTGAAGGCGGGACTTCACCTGCTGGTCCGCCGCATAGAAGGCCTGGGCGTCAGCGACGAACTCCTGCTTCCGCTTCCCAACCAGGCGGGTGGTGAACATATGCGTGGCGTAGGAGAGCGTGCCCGCCGGACTGGGCTTCTCGTTCCAGATGCCGATCTCCACCGCCTTATCGGCCAGAGCGTCGGCGATCTTCCGGAACTCGCCGGCCGCCTTCGCCACCTCAGGGATCGCGTGCTTGTCGCCCATGTTGGCGGCGTGAAACACCTCCGACTTGAAGTCGGCGAAGTCGAGATGCAGCTGGTCCGGGAACATCTGTCGCACGTTGTCCCCAACCCTCTTGTGCCGGCCAAAGCGGTACTGGCTGTAGAGATCCTCCAGCGTGCGGGTGTAGGCGGCATATTTCGCCCGAGCGAGGCGCTTCACGTCGTCGAGGTTACCCCGCAGGCCGATGGCCTCGTTCGCCGCCGTCGGCACGCCAATGGCGTTCTTCGCGTAGGAGAGGCGCCCGTCGCCGATCCATTCCGCGGCGCGACGAGTGGCGGCGATAGGCGAGGTTTGCACGAAGGCGATCGGCGATCCGTAGATGGGCGTCTTCCCGGCCACCTCCGCGACACCGAGGGAGGGCGTCAGTCGGTTGCCTTCCTCCCACCGATATGCGGCGCCACCGGAGGCCCCGAACCCGCCGGCGCTGTCCGGCCGCTCTTCGGCGGCCAGCATCCGGTCCATGACGCCCCTGATTTCATCCGGGATCGGCTCGCCGAGTCGCTCAGGCTCTTGTAGATGGCGGAGAGCCACGCCTTGAACTGGTCGAAGGCCCGCTGGAGCGCCGACGACGGGGCCTTGCCCTCCCGCAGGTATTGCTCGAAGCCCTGCGCCCACTTCTCGTGCTCCGCCCGGCCGATCTTGGAGGCGTCGTCCACCCCCAGCCAGGTGAGCACCTGATCGAGGTCCTCCTTCACGGCGGGGCTCACCTCGGCATCCCGGATCAGCTCGGAAAGCCAGAGGTGGGAAGACTCGTGCATGAAGGTGGACTGGTCGCGCCCGCGAAACAGCTCGATCAGCGCGCGGTTGCTCTCCATCGTGATGGCGCCCCGGGGCGCGCCCTCGCCGGCCTGAAACCGCGAATAGGTGTGATCTGGGAGGTCCTTGTAGACTGAGACAAGATCATCTACCGTTTTTGCAGGCCCGCCTCCCGCCTTCTTCGGAAATGGGGTTTCTTCTCCCGCCGTAAGTGGAGGCACCTTCTCCCTCTGCCCAGCACCACCCGGCGGGAGATCGAACCCCTCGAACTGATGGACCCGGTCCACTCCGTCTTCGCCGTGCTTCACGACGAGTCGAACCACATAGTCCTTGCCATCGATGCGGACGTGGGCGACGCCATACCTGAAGTCGTCCATGCGCCCATACATGACGGTGCCCCGCAGCACCTCGTCGAGATGCTGGACGATGGTCGGACGCAGATCCTTGGTGAATTGAGAGATCAGCTTCTTGCTGGCGTTCACGCTCACCGTGATCTTCTGGCCCAAGGCGGTCACATGCTCGCCGGCCTTGGACCGCAGAATATCCACAGCCTTCTCGTTGGTGCTCCTCACCCGCCTGCCGAGGTCGGACACAGGGATAGGGGTGGCCGGATCGATCTCGATGGGAACCCGCCGAGAGCCGGTGTTTCTGGTGGACTGGTAAAGGGTCTGGCGGTCCCGCGGTACATCCTCCGTGTCCCAAGGCGGAGAGGAAAGCCGCTCTTCCCCGCTCATCACGGAACGGGCCTCGGTGTTCCGCGCTTCCACCTCCCCGGCGTTGCGCCTATACACCTCCGCCGGCCTGTTTTCGTCGCGAATCGCCCGTAGTTCGTCGGGCGCTTTTCCTGCCCACTGGGCCAATTCTTCCGCGTCGAGCCGCTCGTGCTTCGCAACGAAGGCCGCGGCGCTCTCGGGGCTCTCTCCCAGCAGCGCCACGCGCGCCTGCACTTTCTCCGCGGCGCCGGCCATCCGGCCAGATGCCGCCTCGGCGGAGGCTCCAGCAACCCGGGAGTTCGACCCGCGCGCGAAGCCTTCTTCGGCCTGGATGGCGTGCTGAATTTCGTGAAGCAGCGCCAGGCGCACCTGCTCCACCGGTGCCTCCGGATTAAGCCAGATGACGCCGGCCTTCTCATCGAAGGCCCCGTCCGCCCATGAAGTCGTCGCCACAGGCAGATCGAAGACCTGAGGATAGGCCTTCTCCAGATCCGGGTTGCGGTAGAGCTCCCTGAGGCGAATGCCATGGCCGGCAGGGATGGCGCGTAGCCTGTCCGGCACGTCGGCCCCGATGCCCTTCAGATCGTCGGGAATCTCAAACCGCCACTTGCCGTCCGCTCCCTTGCCCCAGCCAGTGGCCATCCACACGGCGTCCTTGTCCCAGCCGCGGCGCTCCATGTCCTCGGCGTTCGCCAGCTTGGCGGGATCGGCGGTCCCGGCGCGGGGACCCGCGAACTGGCCCAGCTGTGCCTCGCCCAGCGCTTCCGGCGCCTCGCCCGCCTGCACTTCGACCCTCTCCTTCCGATAGAGGTCGAAAGCGCTCTCTCCGAGGCCGCGCCGGTCCGCACGGGCCGCATAGCGCGCCTGCCAGATGGCGGCATTCGCTGCGGCTTCCTCCTCTGGCAGCCCGGCGTCCACAAGCTGGCGTCGCACGTCGTCGAAGACCGGCCGCGGCCCCACTTCGATGTTCTGGGCCAGGCGGTTGAACTCCGCCTTGGAGAGCTGGGAGGCGGACCGGCCGAGCACTTCGCCGAGGACCGAGCCGCCGATGCCGATCAGTCCGCCGAAGCCCGCGCCCATTGCGGTGCTAGTGAGGAGATCCTGCGGGGTCCGGGTGTGCATGGTGTTCCGTGCGATCATCTCCGATGCTAGACCGCCGGCCGCGCCGGCGGCGGCGCCTTCAAGCGCGCTCCGTGCGATGCCGAGACCAAGGCGCCCCGACCGATAGACCGCGCCGCCGGGCAGGAGGTTGGTGGGGTCGAACGGCGCGCCGAGCAGTCCCCACACGAAGGTGGAGACGGGGTTCTGGGAGCGGATTTCGTCGTTCTGCTGCTCTTCCAGGTGCCGCCGCTTCAGCAGGTCCAGCTCGGCACGGGAGCCGACGAACATCGCCTCGCGCATGAAGTTGCGGTTGCTGGCGAACTCGGTCCCCTCGATGTCCGGCCAGGGGTCATAGCTCTCGTCCCGCTTCAGCCCCATGTGGTCGGCGAAGGAGCGGGCCGTGGACACCACCGGGTTTTCGTAGCCGACGGTGCCAGCCACCTGCCGCTGGTTCTCGATCCAGTCGGCGATGCCCCCACCGATTCCGCGCGGAGGAATGGGCGGCCCCTCCTCCTCACGCAACGGCTCGGCCGGCTGGGTGAGAAAGGTGCCGCCCGGCGCGCGCGGGGTGAGCCGATAGCTCTTCGTCGGCGCCACCGGCCCCTGCTCTTCAGGCGCGGGCGCAGCCGGGCTCGCCTCGCCGGAGGACACCGGCAAGGTGGTTTCATCGACCATGGACAATCACTCCGGAATCTTGGCGCTTCCGACGCCGGTCTTCGGGCCTAAGCGGCGCTGCATGGCCGCGTTCACCTCGGGACCGGGCGCCACCTGTTCCTGCGGCATCAGAGCGAAGGGGTTGCCGCCAGCCTGGTAGAGGTCGCGGTTCGCATCACCAGCTGCCGCCTGCCGCCCCGCCGCGACCGCCGCCTCCTGCTGCGCCTTGTCTTGGCCGGCGCGACGGCTCGCCTTCGGGTCGAAGTCGATCAACAGGGGCTGGTTGGACTGGTCCCGAAGCTCTGACCATACGCCGGCATCGTTCTTCACCATGATGCCGTAGCGGGGCGCGGATCCGGCTTTCACGTCGGCGGCGGTCTCCGGCACCGGCAGCAGTTCCCAGTCCGCGACCGCCTCCGCATTTCCCTTCACCGCGTCTTCCACGGCGCCCTTGAGCCAGTCATAGGAGCCGTCCACCGGCGGATAGAACCGCTCGGGCGGGTACTTCACCACCCGGTCCCGCAGGCCGAACACGCCCCAAGCCGAGGAGCCGCCGGCTCCATGGACCCGCGTCTCGCCCCACATGCGCTGCATCTGCTGGATGGTGGTCTTTTTGGCCACGTCCGCATCGCCTTGGGCAAGGGCATAGTTCTCACGGTAGAGCTTGGCATAGTCGAACTGGAGCTGCGACTGCGCCGGCGCCATTGGCGGGCCGCCAGCCCACCGGTCCTTATCCCAAGGGCCGAGGTCCTTCGAGGCCGGCCCCTCGTAATCCATATTGCCGTAGAAGATGGCGGGCAGGTCGGCGGCCGTGATCGGCGCGTCCTTCATCGCCTTGTCCGCCTCCTTCAGGAGCTTCTCCTTCTGTGCCGCGGCGGCCGGGTCTGAATCCTTCTTGATGAGGTCGAAGGATTCCTGCGCCGAGCGATACGGCGCCAGCTGGCCCCACGTGGCCACGCTCTGGGTGACCTTCTCGCCGAAGGTCTTCGCGAACACGTCTGGGCTGCGCTGATACAGCGCCTGCATGGCCTGCATGCCGAAGGTGAAGGCGCCCACGTCCGTGGATCGGAACTTGGCCTGCAACGGACCCACCACGTCCCGCGGGATCATGCCGGTGCGGTCCACCACGTTCGACGCCCGGTTAATCACTGACGGGTCCTGCTTCCCGATCCCCTCGCCCAGCTTGTAGGCCTGCGAGTAGGCCTCGACCGCCTTCTTGTCGTCCTTGTCCAGCGGGTCGAACGCATAGGCCTTGTTCTGGCCGTCGATCTTGTCGATGACGTCGGCGAAGATGTTCGTCTCTCCCTGCCGATCCTCGATCAGCTTTTCCAGCTTCTGGTATTCGCCCGCATCGGTTACGAGGCCGTTGTCCCGCGCAAGCTGGAGATCCGCCATCCCCACCTTGCCGTCGATTACGCCGAACTCGAACTGGTTGACCCAGGCCTCGTGCTGCTGCTTCAGCGCCGCGCGCTCGGCATTCTGCTGCTGGAGCTGGGCGTGCTGCTGCTGGTTCTGGAGGGATGTTGCATAGGCGCCGAGGGTGAGAGAGCCCTGGACCGGCACGGGGGATTGGCCCGAACTGAGCTCGTTCCATGGCAGGTCGCGGTCCCGCCCGTTGCCGGGCGTCCAGTTCTCTTTTGTGATAGGCCCCCAATACTTTCCAGCGCCCCCGCGGATGGTCCCGGCCTTGTCAACGAGCTGCTTCGTGATCGCGACGCCCGCTGCTGCATTCTGCGCGGGGTCGGCCAGTTGCTCCGGCGTGAAAGGCTTGCCGTCGTTCAGCCCGTATCGCGGCGCGTCGGCATAGGAGAGCTGGAGCAACCCGCGAGAGCCGCCCTCGAAATCTCCGACGTCGCCCACGGTGCTGTTTTTCAGCCCGCTCTCGTGCTTGGCGAGCCCGGTGAAATAGTTCGCCCATTCCTCTGCCGACCCGGTGCGGATGCCGTATTTCGGCCCGTCCATTGGGACCATGCCGACAAGGCCCTGCCTCTCCACCTCGGCGCGGAACATGCTGTGCACGGTGCGGGGATCCATCGCGCCAGCGCGGGGAGGCGATCCGGCGCGTGGAGCAGATGGCGTCACCCCGACCCGCGCGGCCTCGCGCGCATCCTCCTGATCCGCGAAGGCCTTGGCTTCGTCGAAACGGCCCTGCGCAGTGAGCCCTCGAATGCGGGCCTGGGCAAACTGGCGCGTGCCCTTGTCCAGCACCGCCTCGCGGTCCTTTTCCGGCAGACCCGATTTGGCGAGGAGCTGGGCGAATCCGCCCACCACGTCGTTCCAACTGTCGGGGTTCTTCTCCAGCGCCACAGCCGTGGCGCCACCGTACTTGTCGATCTCGGCCTTGTAGAAGCCGTTGCGCTGTTGCTCGACGAAGGAGCGGTCCCTCGTCTCATAGGTCCGGTTCACCTCCGCGATGTGCGGCTCGAAGCGGGCGCGCAGCTTCGGATCCGTCAGGCCGTTGAGAAACGAGGTGGTGTTGCGCTGGCGGATGCCGGCAGACGTCTGGTCCCAGCCGGTGCCGTCGGGCGCCGCGCTTTTCTTGGCCTCCGCCGTCTCCCGGTCGATGTTGCCCAGCATCTCGTAATAGCCGGTCTGGGCCTTGAAGCCGGCGAGCTGATCCTGCTCCGCCTTCTGCTTATCCGCGACCGCCTGAAGATCGCCGCCCAGGCCGGCGATGGCCCGCCCCACCCCGGCGAGTGCCGCGCCTGGCGCACCGGCATTGGAGATGTTGGCCTGCGTCACCGCAGGACGAACATCCCGGTCCACACCGAAATCGCGGCGGGAGCTGAAATCCTCGATATCGGGGATCTTCACCATGGCATCACCCGTAGGCCGAGGACCAGGATTTGGCGGCGCCGCCGAGCCCACCGATGATCGTTCCCGCGGCGCCGAGCATCCCGGCCTGCTTCGCGTTTTTGGCCTGGATGTCTTCCGCCTGCGCCTGCGTCAGCCATTGGCGCTTCTTCTCCTGCCCTTCGTAGAGGGTGAACTGCTCCCGCAGCGAGCCCTCCTGCTGGGTCGCTCCAATTTGGTTCAAAGTGGATGGATCTGCCGTGGTCCCGCCGGAGAGCCCGGCCGCTGCCTTCTGCGAGGAGATGAAGCGGTTCGTCTTGATCCGCTCGCCCTCGGCCTTGCGCTGGGCCGCCGCCTGCTCCTGGCTCGCGTTGATGAGGTCCTGCTTCTTCTGGTATTCGGCCGCCGCCGCCTGGGCATTGCCGGCGGCGATGGTGCCGACGGCGGAGACCGCCGATCCGAGGAGACCGATCAAGGGGGCGAACATCGTCAGGGCTCCCAGGCGAAGAGGCGCATGCCGAAGCGGGTCCCCACTTCCCGGAAGCCGAGGCGGGCGAGGAATGCGGGCGCGGTCGGGATGATCGGGGAGGCGACGGCCAGCACCCGCTCGTGGCCGGCTTCGCGCGCCGCCTCCAGCACCCGCCGGCACTCCCGCCAGAAGGCAATCCGGTGGCGCCGCGCTTCTCGCGTGACCTTGCACCAGGCGATGACCTCGCCGCTCTCGCAGTAGTCGAGGCCGCCGGCCGCGACGAAGCGCCCGTCCACGAAGCCGATCAGTCCCACGGTCCGCTCGTCGGCCGCGCGGCCACACTGCCGCGGCAGGTCCTCAGGGACCAGGGGGCGGATTTCAGGATTCATTGGTGGTGATCCCGAAGATGGTGCCGAGCACCGCCGCGGAATAGGGCGCGACGCATTCGAGGCAGATCCGGGAATCCGTGTCGAAGCCGCCGCCCCACATGCCCATGGGCGCGTCATAGACCGTGTAGACGGCATCCTCCGCCTGGATCTCATCGCCCTCGATGGTGGGCATGGGGTCCATAAGGTCGAAATCCGGCCCGTAGCGCAGCGCCTTCCTGTGCGCATGGGCAAGGGCGAAGCCGAAGGACTTCACCGCCTTCTTCTGCAACAACGCGGTGCCGATCCGCCCGCCATAGGCGAGCTTCGGCGACTTGTACCGGGCGCGGTAGGGCAGCCCGACTTTCAGGTCCGCCGAGACCACCACCGCCGCGCCGTCCAGCACGAGGCGGCCGTTGCTGATGGTCCCATAGGGCTTGTAGTCGCTGCCGTCGGCGAGCACCTCGTCCCCACGCAGGGCCACCACCTGCTTGCCTTCGAGGTGGCGGAAGGCGTCAGGCGTGGACGGACTGCGGATGAAGCAGTCGCCGCCGACGAGCCCGCCTTTGCCCTCCTTCTCCCGCGCCCACTTCTCCAGATAGCGGCGCGTGCCGTCGGCGGTGGTGCGGCGGACGATGTAATAGACCGCATCCTCGCCCTTGGCCGGCAGCACCGCCACGTCCTCGATGACGCCGTCCGTCTCCACCGTGGACCAGCAGTCCACCTCCTCGAGGAAGTCGGTCATGAACATGGCGACGGTGCCATCCGGCCGGATGGCATGCACCCGCGTGTCCGGCTGGCGCTGAATGGCGATGGCGTCCACGCCCTCCAGGATTTCGTCGTTCAAGAGGTTCAGGTCGCGGGCCTGATAATCCTGCACCTGCGGGCTGTAGCTGAACTCCATGAGCCGCGTCTCGGAACGATGCGCATAGATCGCCCGCGCGTCGAGGCGGCAGGGCTGTACATCGGGCGAGGTGCCATGGGTAGTCGCCGGCCGCGGCGTGAAAGCTCCGCCGGTCAGCGGCTCGTCGAAGGAGGAGGAGCGGATGGAGGAGATGCTGCCCTCGGTCCCCACGACCAGGCGGGACATAGGCAGGATGAAACGGATGTTGTCGATGGTGCCGGTGGTGGAGACCGAGCGCGAGATCGCCGCGCTGTCGCCGCTGTCGTTCGCCTCGATGTCATGGGACACGTAATTGTCCGAGACCGAGCCGTACATCTGGTCGCCCTTGGCCCAGAACAGCCGGCTTTCCGTGATGCCCACGGCCGTCGGCCAGCCCCGGTAATCCGACCATTCCCCCTCCTTCCAGAAGTCCGAGAAGGTGGAGTTGAAGAAGGGTTTGAGCACTTCAATCTCGCACTCGGTGGACGAGACCACCCGCGTAATCCGGCACCGCCCCTTGCCGCCGCCCCAGGGATATTGCTGGTTCACGGTGAGGGAGCCGGACCGATAGGTGCCGTCCCGGAAACCGAACTTGTGGAAGTTGATCGCGTTGTTGTCGGTGATGAAGTCGGTGGTCTTCTCGCTCTTGTTGATCGAGGCGTTATTCTTCGTGAAGGTGTTCTTCGACATGTTCGCGGCGTAGGGATCACCCTTGATCTTGTAGCCGCCGTCGGGATCGTCCCGGGACACCATGTGGTAGGCCGAGCCGTCGTAGAACCCTTGATAATTCGTCACGATCCAGCGCTCGGAAAAGAGCTGGTCGTTCTGGATGAAGCAGGTCCCCGTCACCCGCATGGGGTCGGTGTAGGCGTTCGAGGCGCCGAGGGTGAAGGTCTGGTTGTAGTTCTGGTTGAACACCTCGAAGAGCGCGTTGAGGTGCCCGGCGCGGAAGAAGGGGCGGTCCGCGAAAATTCGGCCGTTGCCCTCGGTCACATCGACCCGGAGCTTCACCTGCTTCACCGTGACGTCGGCGGAGAACGGGCCGTCCTCTGGCCGGTAGATCACATGGGAGAAGGAGACGGGCGAGCGGCGCTCCAGGATGCTCGGCGCGCGCTTCTCCCGCGCCATGAACATCTGGTCGCCCGACTGGTACCAGCGCAGCCGCTTCAGGTTGGCGAAGTCGCCCGAATAATAGTCCGCGTTGTAGCCGCCGTCGGCATAGTAGGGCAGCAGCAGCGGCCCCGCCGGCTCGAAGGCGATGGACTTGACGATGATCTCTCGCTGGAGCCGGCTCTCGAACTCGAACGTGTAATCCCCGAGGTCCGGCGGGAGCACGATGGAGTGGTAGCCGGTGTCCAGCTCGGTATCGAAGACGGCGGGCCCGGACGGCGTGTTCACCCGGAAGATGACCGGCCCGCGCGTCACGTCAATGCGCACGCCCACCGCGGCGCGCCCGGCGCCAATGGGGATGGTCTGCCACACCCGGACCGATCCGCCGCGGGGAATCACGTTCAGGACGAGGCCGCGACCATCGGCCACCGCCGTGGGATAGATCGGCGTGATGGTGCTCCCCGAGGAACCGCCGCCCGTCTGCGCTGCGCCGAGGCCGTTCAGCAGGTTGTTCAGCCAGTCGGACAGGTCGCCGATATCGAAGGACGGCTTGTCGTCGTCCTCCGGCGCCGGCGCATCCGCGGGGTTTCCCGACACCCACGAGGACCAGCCGGTGAGGCCGTTGAGCCAGTTGCCGTTCACGAAGGCGGCGCCGGCATCACCCCGCTGGATCGGCTCCAGGCGCTCGATGAGGTCTCCCGGGTGCTCGCCCACCGTGACCCCGTCCCGCTGCCGCCAGAAGCGCATGCCCAGCCGGCAGAACTCCACCAGCGCCATGTCCTCCATGCTGAAGACGAAGGGCACCATCTTGGAGCGCGCGCCATGCTCGGCGATGGGCTCCAGGAACTCCAGCGGCGGCCGCATGAGCATGGGCCCATAGGTCTTCGGTACGAAGTTGCGCTGGAGCTCTGCGGCGAGGCGCATCTGGGCGAGATCGACGCGGGCGAGCGCCGTCTTCGCCACCTCGCCCCTGTTGAAGGTGACGACTTCGGGACGCAGCGTTGCCATCAGGACCTCGCGGAGCCGTAGGCGTTAGGCCAGCGGCCGCGCCGGCTGTTCACCCAGGAGGACGTCGGGAGCGGCTGGGAGCCGAGGTTGCCCGCATCGAGCGCCAGCGCCTCCACCAGGGCCTTGTCGCCCGCCTTCTCCAGCGTGACCGCCGCCTCCTTGCTGCCGATGGCCTTGGGCGCGATCTTGGCGGCGAGCATGAGGCTCATGGCGTGCGCGAAGTGGGCGGACCATTGCCCGACGTCCCCGCCGAACTGGTCATGGCAGGAGACGTAGCGCACGTAGAGCGGGCTGATGTTAGCGTACCAGTGCCCGCCCTGATCGAGGAAGGGCACGAGGCCGGCTCGCATCTGCTCACTGGCAGCGATCACATGCGTGCGCTTCCAGTCGCAGGGCTTGGCGAAGGCGTGGTCATAGCCGAAAGCGGGGGTGAACCCCTCTTCCGGGTCGATCATCACGGCGCGCAGGGCGAAGGACCACGAGCCGGCCTCAAGGCACCGGTCCCGCACGTCGCACCAGTTCCGGTCGAGGAGGCGCTTCGCCTCCCCGCCCCCGGTGTCCTGCATGTCGGCGAGCGTGCGCTGGCCCAGCTCCGTCAAAGCGGAGTTGTAGATCGACAGGACCGAGGCCATGTCAGGCCACCACCGCCATGGCCTGCTCGGCCAGGAGGCGCTCCACCTCGGCCACCGCGTCCTCACGCGTCGCCAGCTCGCGGGCCACCACCTCCAGCGTCTCGGTACGGATCACGCACCACTTGGCCGTCGGCCCCTGCCATTTGGCGAAGAAGGCCGGCCGCTGCGCGCGCTCCTCGGCGGAGGCCTCGCGCTGCTCCACCAGCCGCTCCATGGCGACGGGATCGGCATAGGCGCGCAGGACACGCAGCTTCGGCCCGGCGACGTCCACTGCCAGAACCCGCAGCTCGACGTCGAGGGACTGGTCCAGAGCGAAGATGTTCACGAGGGCGCCGGGCTTCAGAAGCGCCCGGATGTGAGTCCACCACGTCGGGTTCGACAGATCGTCGATATGGACGCCCGCCGGCACCTTGATGGTGTAGGAAACGCAGGCAAAGGGCGTCTCCTTCAGGTCGTTCACGAACGGCTTGTACATGCTGGGCTCCAAAGAAAAGCCCCGCCGAGAGGGTCCGGCGGGGCGTGTGTTTCAGCGATGGTCGGGCCGTCAGGTAATGGCGAGGCCCGCCGAGAGGGTGGCGCCGGTGCCCGACACCGCCGTGACGCGATGGAAGGTGATGGCGTTGGTGTCGGTCTTCGACACGATGACGATGTCCCCCACCTTCATGCCCATCTTCAGCGCATCCGCGATGTAGCCGGCGCCGGCCACGGTCGCGGTCGCGTCCGTGCTGCCGTAGCGCCACATCTTGAAGTCGCCGCCGAGGGGCTCGAAGGAGACGGTGACAAGGCTGTCCCGATTGTAGGCCATGGGCTCACTCCGCCACGTATTCGGAGCCGTCGTGCGCCACCAGCACGAGAGCGCTGTTCTGCAGCAGCTTCGCGCCGTGGAACACGGAGGCCCGGAAGAAGTAGAAGTCGTCTTCCTCGTTGTAGCCGGCGGCCGTGCTCATCCCGGCCGTGTCGATGGCATGGCCGAGGGCGTTCTTGTGGTACATGAAGCAGGTCTCGTTGGCCGTGCCCACGCCGGGAAGGCGGTTGTGCACGATCCACTTCAGGCCCGCGTACATGTAGCGGTTGCCCTCCTGCGGGGAGGCCCCGCCGGCGGTGAGCGGGGTGGCGCCCCGATAGAGGGACGACGCGAACTCCGGCACCTGGAGCATGTAGGCTTCATAGGCCGGAGAGATGACGAAGTGGATGTTGCCATCCAGATCGATCTTGTTGTTCAGCAGGATGGTGCGCGCCCGCAGCGTGTTGCTGAGGCTCGCCTTCTTGGCGGCGCCCGTGTCCTGCGTGCCCTGCTGGAGTTCGGCGATGATGACGTCGTCGATCTCGCGATTGATGACGCCCACCGACTCCACCTGCTGGAGCTGGCGCATGTCGGCCTGGGCGGTGAAGAAGTTGAAGCGGGTCTGCTCCACCTTGTCGTGGGCCTCGACCAGCGGAGCGGTGATCTGCTGGACGTTGTTCTTGCGGGCGGGAATGCGACCGTTCATGCCGCGCGTGGTCGCCGAGGCGCCGCCGGAGCCGCCCAGGGGGAACACCACCTGGTTGCCGGCGATCATGCCCTCGGTGATGCAGGTGTCGCGCAGCAGCGCATTGCGCTGTTCGAACACCTTCACCCACTCGCGGCGGTAAACGGTCATGGGAGCCGTATCGGCCATGACTGTTCTCCAGATCTGACGATGTCGGGGGTCTGCCGCTCGATGCGGGGTGGCCGGCTGGCGCCGCTGCCGCTCTTGCGCGGGTGTTCCGTCTCAGGCGGCCGGCGATGCCGGGGTGGCCCCGATCAGGAACGAAAAGCGAACTCTATGTAACGAATATTGATGATTCAGGCAAGAACCATCACGCAACCTTCTGGCCGCGGGCCTCCATATAGGAGAGGAGGCGGGAATACTCCTCCTGGATGGCGGGCGAGCGGTACTTCGACCAGTCCTTGGTTCGCAGGTCCTCGATTTCCTTGATGCGCTCGGCGGCGCTGGCCAGGGTGACGGAGCCGTCGCCGGCATACTCGCGAATGGAGGGATTCGCGTTGACGCCGATGTTCACCAGAAAGCGCAGGACATCGGGGTTGTTGCCGAGCTTCTTCCCGTCGGCGCCGCGCGCGCCCATGATGGCGCCGAACAGCTCCTCGTTGCCTTCGAAGAGGGCCTGCACCGTCTGGATGTTGCGGCCGAACTCGTGGCCCCAGTCCTTGCGCAAAAGCTCGGCGCCGTCGCTCTGGTCCTTGTCATCCTGCACCAGGCGCGCCCGAACGGAGAGTCCGCCGTCCACCGCTGCTGCGCTTCCATGACCCAGCGCGTGGGGATCACCTGGTTCTCGTCGTCCTTCAGGGAGACGTCGAACCGGCCTTCGAGATAGGCGGAGCGGTAGGGCTCCGGCATGGCTGCGAGCGTGTTCTGATAGCCCGCGTCGATCATGTCCGGGTTGTCGGCCACCCCGGAGCGGATGAAGGTGCGCGAGCGCGCCAGCACCGGCTCGCCCGTCGCGGGGTTGATGACCGGCTGTCCCGTCTTCGGGTGGTAGACCGGGCCTGGCCCCCACAGCTCCGTATCCTCGCCGTCGATGATGGCATACCAGCGCAGCTCGCCGGGCTTGGCGGGCCGCGGGTGGCGCGGATCGAGCCACGGCCCCCACCGGCGGATGATCCAGTACCCCTCCACGGTGGTGGGCGGGTTGCCAGCGGAGACGACGCGGCAGCGCTGGCCCACCTTGGAGGTGCGGTTCCAGCCGGTCACGAAGGTGTACTGGCTCTCCGTGAAGTCGGGCAGCTCGTCGAAGCCGATCAGGTCGAAGGGCCGGCCCTTAAACGCCTGCTTGTCCTCCTCGCGCGCCATGGCCGCGAACTGCACGATGCGCTCGGGCAGGCGGAAGATGGGCGGCGGCGAGCGGTTGAGCCCGTCGGTGTGGCCGACGATCTGGCCGGAGCGGTCCACGAGGGCGCCCAGGTCCGTGTACTGGCGGCGGTAGATGATGGACCGCTCGTGCTGCGTCAGCGCGAGGCCCAGCAGGAGGTCGCTCTTTCCGCCGCCGGCGGCACCGCCATAGAACAGTTCGTCTGCAGGGCTGTTCTGGGCAGCCAGCTGGGGCCCGAAGTTCGGCACCCACAGGTCCGGCACCGCGGCGCGCACCTGCGCCTTAAGGCGGGCGAGCTCTTCGGGCGGGAGCCCATCGAGCATCTGCCGCACGTCGGCGAGGTCAGGCACCCGTGAGCCTCACCACGTCGATGCCGCCGCCGAGCCCCGCGCCGAGCATGCACGCCGCCTGCACCGCCTGGATGGCGTCCGCGCCCACGGCCATGGCGCCCATGGCGTAGGACTCGCCCCCGCCGACGGCGAAATACTCTCCGGTCACTTCGACCGGGAAGCCATGGCCGTCGAAATAGTGCACCCGCCCCGTCGGCGAGACGAAGATCGCATCCATGTCGGCGAGGTTGCCTCGCGGCGGCACGAACTCGTCGCCCATGTGCAGCAGAGCCTCGGCCCATTCGCGGACACCCGCCATCGCCGACAGGTGCCCGCAGGCCCCGACCAGCCAGCCGGCGGAGGTGCGCGTGATCTTGGCGACCCCGCCAGCCAGCATGCCATTGTTCGAGGTGACGGCGCGGTCGGCCGCCATCACCCCATTTCGGTAGGCGATGACGGTCATGGTCAGGCCGCAGCGATGGTGGCGCCGGTATCGACACGCTTCCAGTTCGCCCCGTCCGAATAGGCGACGATGGGCGCGCCGGCGGCGCCGTTGGTGACATAGATCATGGTGCCGGCGCCGGAGGCGGCCGCCGAGGGCGCTCCGGCCACGTCATAGGACGGCAGCACCGGCGAGTCGTTATAGGCCAGCGGCTGCGGCACGCCATCGAGGACCAGGCGCGTGGGCTGGGAGCGGGTGACACCGAGCTTGCGCCCGTGGATCGAGAGATAATCGTCGTAGGCCATTAGACCCTCGCTTGTTGCTGGTTGCTGTGGGCACAAAAAAGCCCGCGCAGGGCGGGCGGGAACGCGTCAGGTGCTCGAAAGCTCAGGGCTTGTCCGGCCTCAGCATGTGCAGGATGCGCCGGGCGAGGTCGTTGCGGCTCATGTCCGCCACCTCGATGGGGCCGCCTTCCCGGCCGGTGTGCTGTATCGCCTGGAGCCGAGGATGGATATAGGGCGCGGCCATCTGCGCGAACTTCGCGGCTTCGGCCATTTCGTTGCGCCCCACCGCCTCGCGCATTGCCAGGAGCATCACCTCAATCGGCGTAATGCCCTCGGCAACCGCGCGCTGCGCGACTTCCTGCCGGCGCTTGGTCTTACAGCCTTTCGGCCGACCAGCGCCGGGGCGTTTACCTCCGCGGGGGGCAGCCATTTTGATTGTTTGAATTCCGTTTGATTTCGCCGGACGGAGGCATGGCAAACCTGTGGATCGCCATCAAGTCTCAGGGCCTAAGGTCGCGGCTGAGTTGCATAATGCAATCAGACCAACGAGCCGATCAAATGACCCCACAGGAAACCGAGCAATACATCAAACTGCTTGTTGACCGCGTCGACCAACAGGCAGCTCAGATCGCGGCGTTGGAAGCCATCGTTTCGACGCTGGCCATTCCCGTGTCTGCGTTCGTTGCCGCCAAGGGTCAGGCTGACAAATGGGTTCGATCTCGGATCGGACCGGCCGGCAAAGGTCCCCATGGGCGAACCCCCGCGTTCGACCCCGGTTTTCATCTTAAGCGTGTGGGCGAAACGACCACCGGCGAGCGTATGGAGTCGTAGCCGCGAACCCCGCCGCCGCGAAAGAGGGAGCAAACGCGGCGGCGGGGCTATGCGTCTGGTCCGTCCCCGGAGGTCGACGCAAGACCGATTCATGGAGGATGCCTAGAACGAATCACGAACCGAGTCCGAGGTCAATTCATGCATCCATCCGGAGTTGATTTTTTCTAAAGGACACCGAAGCTCAAACCGGGCTGGCGACAATGTCGGGGTGCACCATGCTGCGAAGCTATGTTGTTAGAGTAGACCACGGGTTTGCCCCCAACCCCTATGGCGGCATTCTGACGCTCACCTGCTGCAAGCCGCGAATTCGAAAGGTCGCGCAAGTTGGGAGCTGGGTGCTGGGCACCCACCGGACCGGCGTCAACTCGAAAGCCGTCTGTTTTCTGGGCCAAGTAAGCGAAGCTCTGGACTTGGACGCCTATGCTCGGGATCCGAGGTTTAAAGAAAAAGACTCCTCGCCCCATGGAGCGGGAGATCGCATCTATGTTCGCAATGCAGGCGGACACCTCGTTCAATTGCGAAACCGCCGGCACGGACCGGAGCATTTTGCGGACGACACTTCCGTAGACAGAATGCTAGTTATGAACAAATTTTGGTATTTCGGAGATAATATTCAAGAATTGCCCCCACACATCGTACCTTCGGTCGTTAAAAGCAATCAAGGGCACAAGAATATTTCCGATATTTCAATCATAAATGAACTTGAAAAGTGGGCCACCCAATTCCAACCAGGGGTGATTGGCGCTCCTCTGGATCAGCAGGATAAGTCTTGCCGAAAGAAGAAGCGTTGCCAGTCATCCCGCCGAACTCCCACCTGCTCAAAAACTTCCTTTGCGAACGACCAGCGAAGCACGGGAACAGGGAGGTGTGGATAACAGAGAGGATGGTGGGGATAGCGGGTAAAGGTCTGCCGCAAAAGTAGTTTTTCTCGGCACGAGTTCCCCCGGCCCAAAATTGCGTGCTATTTTCCTGAATGTGAGTCGGGGCCTTCTCCCCTGCGATGCCGCCTCCCTGAAATCCGCTTCGGCGGAAATCGCTGGAGGAGACCGGGATTCCCCCGGGGCCGAGCATGGAGGCGCAGATGCGCTCTTGCCCGATCCACATGCCCGTGCGTGTAATCGCCTACCGGCGGTTCCGTTATGGAAAATGGGAGCATGTTTGCTCTCACTGCCGCGGACTGCCTACGAGGTAGGACAGCCCGCGTCGCGAGTGACGTACCAGGGTTCAACTTCCCGGTCGGACCTGGTGCGCGCTTGGGGGCGTCGGCGAAAGCCGGCGCCCTTCGCGCAACTTAGGCACACCCGAAAAAATCAATCAACGAATTTCAGACGCCATAGCGTCTACGCCTCTGTTCGTTCGAGAGCCTTTTCCATCTCGTTGACGAGACTCGCGCACGCTTCGAGCAAGGCATCGCGATGGCATGCTCCGGGCCTGTAGAACCCCGCCACCCGGTTCAGAACCCGCTTAATCCCGTGGCTCACCACCACGTGCTGCGGGGCGCCTCGACGGTGCGCCTCGGCCGGCCCGGCGCCGTAGAGCACCACCGCCTTCAGGATGATCCAGTCGCGCTCGCCCAGCCGCTCCTCGAGCGCGCGGAGCCGCCGTTGCGCTTCGACGCGGGCAAGATGTTCGCGGCTTCCGTGCCCTCCTCCGTCCACCGCAGGCTCGAAGCCCCGGGAGCGCAGGGAGCGGAAGGCCATGTTCCAGTCCCGCTCGAAATCGGCTGCGGCCCGCATCTGGTGTCGCTCCAGGCCGCGCAGGGAGACGCCCTTTACCTCCACCTTCCGGAAGATGCCGTCCGGGTCCACCACCATCTCCTGCTTCGGCCGAGCCTTCGCGCGCGCCCTCCGCTCCACCTTGCCCGGCTTGGTGGGCTTGGTGTGGCCGGTGAGGTTGAGCGGATCAGCGGCCTTCCGCTTGGCGGTCTCCGCCCCCTCCACCTTGGTGCGCAGCGCGAGGAAGGCCCGCGCCCATTCGGTGTCCCGGCCGGCGTCCCAGTCCTGCGCGCCGTACATCATGGCGCGGGCATGCTCCCGCTCCAGGTCATGGGCGAGCGAGCGCTCGTAGCCCTTCCGAGCGCGGGCGAGGCGGGCGGCGGCGATGAGCTTCTCTGCGCGGGTCATGTCAGCTCCTTGAAGCGGGTGAGCTTGCCGATCCACTCCAGCGTCCGCTCCTCAAATGGCTTCCGGCGTCTGTGCTTGAGCGAGATCACCTGGGCCTTGCCGGCGCAGAGGGCGAGCTGGGTTTCCCAGTTGCCGTGCTTCTCAGCACCGGCGTCCTTGTGCGGCCGGTTCTGGCGCAGCCAGCTTTCCTTGCGCCACACGGCGAGCACGATGTCCCCGTCCCGCTCGATGGACGGCGCGTCGGCATCGTTGATCTGGGGCGTGGGATCGTCCCGCCGCTGGGCGCCCCGGGTGCGCTGGGCGAGCACCAGGACCGGCACCATGAGATCCTTCGCCAGCACCTTCAGGTCGCCGGTGATCTCCGCCAGGCGCTCGAAGCGGTCTTTGTGCCGGGCCTCCGACTTGATCTTGTCGAGCTGGTCAATGATGAGCATGCCCAGCCCGCGGGTGCGCTTCAGCGCGATGCAGTGGGCCCTGATCCGGCGGATGGTCATGCGGGAATCGTCCAGCACCATCATGTCCGGACCGGCGAGCCATTGCTGTGCCTGGAGCATGGCGTCCCGCTGGGCGAAATCGAACGCCCCCTCCTGAATCTCGCCCACCGTGATGCCTGAGGCAGCGGCAAGCTCGCGCGCAGCCACCTGCTCCGCGGTCATCTCCATCTGGCAGAGCAGGACCGGGCGGGACATGGCGACGTGCATCCCCACCTGCATGGCGAGGGCCGACTTGCCGTCGCCCTGCGAGCCGACGAGGAAGATCAGGTCGCCGGCCCCCATGCGGCCGACGATTTCGTCCAGGCTGGGAATGCCCGTGCCGAAGCCGGGCATCACATCCCGCTCGTTGGCCATCCGGGAGGCGCCGGCGACGCTCCGGGCGAGGTCGCCGATCCGCTGGGGCCGCTTGGGGCTCGCCACCTGCATCACGTCGAGGATGGCCGCGCTCGCATCGGCGGCGATGTCCATCGCGCCCTTCTCGCCGGCCTTCACCCCCTTCAGCACGCTCTCGGCGAGGTGGATGAGCTGCCGGCGCGCCGCCGCCTCGGCGATGTCAGGCACGAAGTCCTCGACCGAGCCCACGTCCTCCGCGTCCTTCAGGAGCACCGCGAGGTAGCTCATCATCGACCGGCCCTCTTCGTCTTCCGCAGGCAGGCGTGAGGCGACGAGAGACAGGGACAGCCGGCCCTCGGTGCAGATGTCCCGGATGACCGAGAACACCTGCTGGTGGAGCGGGTGGAAGAACTGGTCCGCGCGCAGCCGGTCGGCCACGCCCCAAAAGGCGGTGTCGCTCTTCAGGCAAGCGCCCAGGACCGCGCGTTCGGCGGCAAGGTTGTGGGGGAGCTCACGGCGGGACATTATCGCTCCCCTTCAAGGGTAGGGAAGGGCCGGGACCAATGCCGCTCTATTGCTTCATGATCTACGAGCGCATCGCGGGCGATAAGGAATGGGTGAAAAACGGAGTTCAGAGGGTATTTGATACAAAAGAAGAGTTGCTCGATATAGTTGAAGCACAGTATGGGCCGCCGAGTGGATGGCTCTTCGACGAAAAACAGAATATCCACTACATCGTAAGAGACAACCGGCATTGGGGATTCGAGATGTTCGAAAGCGTCACGCGCGAGCCCATTCGCGCGAGAGATAGGACATAGTTTGCTCACAGCCCGCACCCCGCTTCGCAGACCATGAGCATGCCTTGGCCGACCTCTTCGTCCGTGCGGAGGTCGACCTGATCGAGAGGCATCATGGAGCGGTGGACGAATAGCGATCCCGTCGAAGTGCCCCGCTCGTTTCGGACGAAGCCACCACGGATCAGCGCGTCAATTTCGACCGCGACCGCCCAAGCCGTCGGGTCACGCTCGCGCAGCCGACGCCATTCGCCATTGGTGCGATAAGGGCAGAAGACGCATGCGCTCTTGGGCGGAACCGGATAGTCGTGCCGCCGCAGCCACTCCTCACAATCCCCACGGGACATGCGCATTTCAAGGAGCGGATATCGGTTGACGATCCAGCTTTCATGCGCCGCACCGGCACGCACCACCTCATCGGTGCTGATACCGATCCACATCTCGGCCGAGCCCGCCGGGATGCGCTGGCGCGGCTTGAACCCGAGTCGGCGACGCACCTCCGCGTTTATGGGCTCGATCTTGTAGCTGCCGGTGCATTGGCGCCTGATCGGAGCGGCTGCCCCGTCCCTACCCTTGGCAAAGAATGGTGCCGATGGAGCTCGTCCGCCGTGGGCAACCCGCGTTCCGGAAATCTGCTCCCGCAGATCATGCAGAATGTCCCCAGCCGTCACGGTTACGATGGGAAGCTGCTGCACCTGCGGTGAGGAAAGCCAGCGCAGGTGCTCATAGACCGCCGGCGGCTCAGCTCCCGTGTCTGCGAAGATCACGAGGTCCGGGGACGGAAGCACGCCGTGCGCGACCATGAGCAGGATGGTGGTGGACTGGATGCCGGCGCCGAGCGAGAGCACACGCAGCTTGGCGCTTTCGACCGGCCCCCATGACCAGCCGCCACGCCGAACACGAGGCCGACCCGGAGCCTTGGGTGAGGTGAGGACGAGGTCGGTCACTCCGCGGCCTCCGCTCGGCTTGTGAGAGCCGACACGACTGCCTTTGCGACCGCACGTCCCATTGCTAGCGGAACACCATTTCCCACGGCTTTTACCTTCGCCGCTGTGGTGAAAGGCGGCAGGTCGAAACCCTCGGGCAGTCCTTGCAGTCGGCAGTGGTTCACAAATGCGCCGGTGGTCTTATAGCCATAGTTCTTCAGTGCCGATTTCGCGCTGATCTTCCGCTTGCCGCTGCCTCCCACAGCAACAGGAACGGGGCGGCCACCTCCAGACGCGAGGGCCGAGTGCTCCGGGTCGGGGGAGTGCAGAGCGAGCGTCTCCACGTCCAGGCGCAATGGCCGATTGCTCCGGGTCCCGAAGGAAAAACGTCGCAGCCGGTCCGTCACGCCGCCCACCCACACATCCCGCAACATGGTGGATGTCACGCTATAGCCGTCCACCCCTGGCTCCGGTGCCTCGGGGACGTTCTCCATTAGGAACCACGTCGGCAGAGCTTCAGCGACCACTCGCTCATATTCCGGGATGAGGTTTGGCGCTGTCTGATAGCCGTTGGCCTCCACGATGTGCCGCAGGCGGGAGAACGCTTGACAGGGCGGCCCGCCAATCACGCCTGCGAAGGACCCGGCGGGCGGATGGAAGCTATGGATATCGCCTCCCCACAGCAGATCGGGTCCACGGACGACGCAGAAGCCGGCCTCCTCGAAAGCCATGTCGAGGAGGCCAATTCCAGGGAAAAGGGACAGCACGAGGTTCACGCTCCCCCCGCACCGCGTTCCACACGTCCAGGAAGTCGCTGTTGAACGGCGGCTGGTTGATCACCGTCGGGATGCCGGCCGGCGCGAGCCGATCCCGCAGCTTCCACGCCGCCGCAATTCCAGGCGCCGTACCTATGGAGCCGTCATCCAGCCGACGCGGCAGGTCACCGTCGGGATAAAGCCGCAGGCGCTGCACCTCAATCGGCGGCTCGAAGGTCATCATCCCGGAGGTTGAGAGCATCGCCCAGACGGGGTGCCGATAGCTCTCAAGGCTCCAGGCGGCCAAGGCGGTCTCTAGCCCCTCCCCGCCCCCGATCATCTCGGCGAGCCCCCCAATGCGCACCGCACCGCCGCGGGCCGGGCCGAAGCCCACCTTCGGGCTCTTGACCGGCGCCTTCCCGGCGGTCTCGGGGTTCAGGAAGATGCGCCACACCGCGATGGTGTCGCCGGCCATGTCCTGCACCCGGGCGACGAGGCAAGGGAACACGCGGCCATCGCGCACCTTGCGACCGTCCTGCCACTCCGCTTCGAGCTCGTACTCGAGGCCCGCATGGAAGCCGAGCACATCCGGCCAGCCCATGGGCGGCGTGGGGATGCCGCGGCCGTGCAGGTAGCGCTCCGCCAGAGTGCCGGCGATCGGCACGCACTCGCCCCAAATCTCCCCGGCGGTGTCGGCGCGGCGGGCGCGGCGCTGTTCTTCCTTGCGCACTGCAGCCGCCCGACGCTCCTCGCTCTCCCGGCGCGCGCGGGCGGCGGCCTCGTGGTCCACCTGCCCCCGGATCCCGAGAAAGGCACGCGCCTCCTCGAAGGCGCGGCGGAAGTCCTCCCGGCCGGGCTCGCCCACCGTGCCGTTCAGGAGGTAGGCGAGCAGCTTCACCGGGCCGCCGCCGATCTGCTGGGAGAAGCGGTAGAACTGTCCCCGGTGCTGGCCCTGGAGGTTCACCTGGAAGCTGCCCAGATTCTTCGGGCCCTTTGACGTCAGGTAGGCCTTGCCGCGGTGCTCGATCCAGCCGGGCGCATAGGTGTCGAGCATTTGCTCGATCCGCTTCGTCAGCTCGCCGGCGATGTGGTCGGAGTCGTCTTCCCTCATGACAACGCCCTCACCTTTGCCTTGTCCTCGTTGGTGATCCAGTAGCCGGGCGCGCCGCGCCCGACCTTGCTGTGAATGGCCACGCCATGCGGTGCGAGCTTGCGCCGCAGGCTGAAGATGAAGGCGGCCACGATCTTGTCGTCCGGCGGGTCCTCCACCGCGATGCTGTGGAGCGCCGTCATGACCGCCTCCTTAGTGACGATGGTCCGGGCCAGGAGGAGCGAGAGCACTCGGCCCGCCGTCCGCGACAGGCCCAGGCTCGGCGGCAGGTCGGCGTTCAGGAGCAAACCTTCCAGCTCCTGCACCCTCAGCCTGAGGAACTCGTTCTCCTCTCGCAGCCGCTCCAGCTCTGTGGCCATGGCCCGCTCATTCGGCCGCCGCGAAGAGCCCGTGCTTCATCGGGTCCACGATGCCGCGCAGGTGCCAGACGACTCCCACGGCATCGGCGGCGTCGGCGTTCTTCACCTCCACCCCGATCCGGCCGCACTGGGCCTTCGCCTGGGCCTTGAGCCACGCGGAGCCGTCCGTGGTGCCCTTGGGCGCCTTCGAGAAGCCGAGGAAGCTCTTGCGCCATGCGTCCTGCGAGAAGACGTGCACGGGGATGTTGAGGCGGGCGCACAGCTCGCACGCCTCCCCCACGAAGCTGTAGATGCGGAAGATGGTGGCCATGGTGGTGCCGCCCTTCTCCTCGTAGCGGATCGCGGTGCCGGCCCACTCCGTGTTCCGGTCCACGATGGGCTTGCGATAGGTGACGTTCGGGGGGAGCGGCTTCTCGATCCCCACCGCCTCGATGGCCTCGGCCACCAGCAGCGGCCGCAGCCAGTCCCGGAACTCACGCGCGAGCCGGCCCTCATAGGCGAAGTCCACCTCGCCCGGGCCGAGGCCGAACGGCCGCTTCTCCTTCGGGCGGAAGCTCAGGGCGCGGACCTCCTCGCCGAGGATGAGGCCCACGCCGGTGTTGGTCGCGATATCAAGGCCGGCGATGCGCATGTCAGGCCACCGATTCCGGGGCTGCGGCTTCCCAATCCTTGTCGGACTGGCCGGCGGGCAGCGCATCGTCGAAGGGATCGGTGGCCGGAGCGTCCGCCTTTGCCTTGGGAGGCTTGATGGCGTCCTTCATCAGGGAGCGGTTCACGTCCTGCCCGGCGTCGTAACCCTCCATCCATTTGCGGGACTGGGAGGTCGCGGCGTCATAGGGCGGCCGGCGCTCCTGCCCCGCCATGCCGGCACGCTTGCCCTCGCCGAAGGCGCGGTCATCGCCCGGCGTGCGGTCCGCGCCGAACAGCTCGCCCTGGACGCCGACATCGAGGCCCAGCCAGCGGGCGACGCGAATCTGGCGCTCCATCCGCGCCTTGAAGCGAGCCTCGCCTTCCTCGCTCTCCAGCTCGATGGCGTCCTTGATGGAGTCCACCGCGCCGTCACCCAGCTCGGATTTCGCGAGCTTGCAGGCATTCTTGAAGTCCGCGTCGGCCTTCTTTTTCAGCGCGAGGAAGTGCTCGAACTTCTTCTTGTGCTGCTCAAAGAGAGCCTGTTGCTGCTCGTCCGTGAGCTGGTTGTGGTTCGCCGGTGGCGGCGGCGATGCATTCGTGTTCGCCGGGACGATCTTCGGCTTGTTCTTCGACCCTTTAGGACGTGCCATGGTGTGCTCCTCACGTTGCCTTGGTGGTGGGCCGGCGGAGCCAGCCGAATTCGGAGCGGGCGGCAGGCGGCGCGGTCAGGTCCCACACCAGCCAACACCAGTCGGACGAGCCGTTGCCGGCCTTCCCGCCGTCGGCGAGGTAGGCACCGGGCGGGCACGAGACCCGTGGCGTGATGACCCAGATGCGGTGCGGCGGGTGCTGGGCGAAGAGGCCGTTCGCCCGATCAGCACCGGCGAGGAAGCGCACATCCACGAAAGCCGCGACCTTGGCGCTCGCTTGCCCGATGGCATGGCGGATGAAGGCTTCGGCGCCCTTTGCGCGGAAGAATGGCGGGTTCATCACGATGTTCGGATGAGGCCCATTGGCATCGCCCGCCAGAAAGTCCGCCTCTGCGACGAACCAGGAGGGCTGCGGCCAGACCCGCTGGCGGATATCCGAGCCATAGGCCTGCACGCCGCAGTCAATCAGCGTCCGCACGATGTTGCCCTGCCCGCAGCAGGGATCGAACACACGCCCGGAAAAGCGCTCGGCCGTGAGCAGCGCCTCGGTCGCGGCCGGAGGCTCCACATACCAATCGAGCTGGTCGCGCTCCCACACGTGAGCCTTCTTCTCGATGGCAGCGCTCATGCCACCGCCCTCCCCGGCCGGGCTGCCATCCACTCCAGGCGGCGGGCCATCGAGTTGAAGCGAGCGATGCGCCGCTCGATGCGCTCCCGCTCCGCGATGTCGAAGACATCCGTGCGCAGCAGCTCGTATTGGTCGGCATGCGCCGCGCGCCGGAAGTCCTCGGGCGTGGCGAGGCCGGGCTGGGGATCGAACCGGCTCGCGACCTTCTGGACGTCTTGGCCCTCAACCGGCCTCTGCGGCGCCATGGCTCTTTCCCCTCTTGTTCGCGGCGTCGCCGAGGTGCTGGTGGAGCTTCTCCAGGTCGGGAAGCAGGTGCTCCGCATCCTTGCGGGCGAGCGCGCGGCGATCCCGGATGCAGGTCTTCAGCACCGTGCCGAGGGCGGTGTGCATCCGCCGGAGTTCGTCGCCGGTCAGCATCAGCGCCCGCCAATCAGCGGTCCCGAAGGCCGCCCCAGAACGCGATCCACCAAGCCGCCCGGTCCGACTGCCGCAGCGCCCGATCCCGCAGCCGCGCCCGCGCGCTGATCGGCAAGAGCCGCCTCAAGAGCAGCCACGCGCGCAAGAACCTGGGCGAGTAGCTCGTCAGTGTCGGCACGCAGGGCCTCCTCTTGCTCTTGCTTCGACCGGACGGTCTCGATTTCGTGGGGGTCGATGCGGCGCGCCTTGCCGTACCAAAGGTCAAAGACCCGCCAGTAGGCGAGGCCGGTGCGGCGCGCCGCTCGGGAAATGCGTTCCTTCACGCTGCCACCTGGGCCAGCGACGGCGCGGAGGCCGTCCTGCATTTCCTCGGCGAGGGCACTCATGTGCTGCTCCCAAGACTTTTGGGACATCTCCCAATTTCTCCGTGCTTGGATGGCTCCAGCACGGAGATGGACACAGGAGACGGATCAGTGTGGACGGGAGCGACACGGCGCGGTGCTGGCAGGCGGGCGCCGGGGTCGCGGGACACAGAAACAGGATCAGGCGTGAAGCGCCGGGCGGCCGCCATGGCGACCTTGGCGACCAGCAACCAGACTGTGGATTTGCGCGGATGGCCGGGAATGACGAAGCCGCCGGCCCTTGCCGGGAGCCCGGTCACTTCGCTGGCTGTCTCCAAGGCGGCGACCTGATAATCGGAGACGTCGTCGAGGCCCGAGATGTTGGTGACCGTCGCTTCCGCGATGGTCCGGGCCTGGCTCTTGTCGCCGCCGGGCCAAAGCTCGATGCGGATGGCGAGCATCACGCCACCTCGGCGGCGGGGGTCTCCGAGGACTCTCCCCCATGGGCTTCAACGAGCATTTCGAGGGTGAGATCGATGCCGCGCCTCTTGGCGGCAGCAAGCGTGGTCGGCCACCTCGGCGGCGGGATCGAACGCCGCGCCTTCATGACATGGACATGAGTGGCCTTAATGCCGTGATCTTCGGCGAAGGCCTTAACGGAGGGCCACAACCCGATGATGTATGCCGCGTCAATCATAGCTACGTTGCTACACTACGTAGATTTTTCCGTCAACTACCCCGCGTAGCAACTTCGTCGCTACCATGCGGCAGATGAAAACACGCGGCGACAGACTGAAATTTTTGAGGGTGCGTGCGGGCTTCAAGTCCTCCCGCGAGGCTGCGCTCCAGTTTGGAGCGAAGGTCTCCAGCTACAATGCGCATGAGCGGGCTGGGCACGCCGGTGGCCGAGATTTCGACGAGGACACCGCGCGGAAGTACGCGCGGTGGTTCGGCGGCGACATGCTTTGGTTGTACCACGGCGAAGCATCTCGATCAGAACACGTCGCAAGCGAGCAGATCGCCAACGGCGACTATCACGTGGAGCCTGACTTCCCTCCGGATCCCGATCAGGCGAAGGCCGCCCGCAAGAAGGCGCGGCGCCAGCTTGAACCCGGCGAGTTGGTCGAGGTGGATGTCATCGGCGGCCACGGTCCGGGCGGATTTGCCCCCGAGATCGTCATCGACGGCCAGGTGGTGGATAACCTGCGGGCCACATGGCGGGTGCCGCAGGATTTCCTCCACAGCGAACTGCGTGCCCGCGAGATCGACGTGGAGATTTTTCCCGTCGAGGGCGATTCAATGATTCCAACGCTTACAGCCGGCGACCGCGTGCTCATCAACCGGCGACAGAACACCCTGTCGCAGGATGGCCTCTACGCCATCACAGGTCCGACGGGGGTCCAGGTAAAGCGACTCCAATATGTGCAGGGGACCGAAGACCCCGTCATGGTCGAGGTCATTTCGGACAACCCGATGCATTCAAACAGGCAGCTTGCGCTCGAACAAGTTAGGATCATTGGTCGGGTGATCTGCAGGATATCGAGGCTCTAATGCATTTCAGCCAATTGGCATTTCCGGCCCTACTTTTATTCTTTTCAAATTATGCCGAGGCGAAGAATATCGTTCTTGGCTACAGTGGGGAATGGGAAATTTCAAAAAATGTCAGTGACACGGATGGCGCGTTTGTGAGCTGCGTGTCTATGGGGGAGTATAAAAGCGGGACAAATGTATTTTTTTCCGTTTCAAAGAATTTCGACTGGGCAATTAGTTTTTCTGGCAGCCGGGTCCGCTATCGAAAGGGAGATAGGGTTTCGGTTTATATGAATATAGATGGTTCAAAGAACTTTATATATCAAGGCTATTCTCCGATAGATAATATGATCCGAATCGGTCTTCCAGATAGTAGTGACCTCTTCAATAACTTTAGATCTGGATATCGCCTCAACGTTTCCACATCGGGCTTTGAAACGTCTTTCAATTTGACCGGCACAGCGCGGATGTTGACAGACCTACTGGTCTGCGCCGGGAACAACGCGAAAGCCGATCAACAAGGCTCGCAGCGATCCGCTCCGCCTTCAAGTGCACCGGTAGGGCCTCAATCCTCCGCAAAAACAACCCCGGCCCCCAAGCCCTCAAAAGGGGCCGCATTCGGGTCAGGGACGTTCGTTCAGAATGAGGGGACCGGCCTAACCAATGCACATGTAGTGGAGGGCTGCACGTCAGCGACTATCGAAGGCTATGGGCGAGCCCGCATCACGGCACGCGACAAGACAAACGACCTCGCTCTGGTCCAACTCACCGAGCCGAAGAGGACCGAGTCCGTACAGTTCGCACGACGCTCGCTCAAGCTTGGCGAGTTCGTCTATGCCCTCGGCTTCCCCCTGCCCGGCATCATCGACAATGGCCTGAACTTCACCGGCGGCCAGGTGTCCTCTCTCTCCGGCCTCGGCGGTGACACGCGGCACTTCCAACTTTCAGCACCCATCCAGCCGGGCAACTCCGGCGGGCCGGTGGTGAACACGTCCGGCCAGTTGGTGGGCGTGACCCGCGCGCGGCTGGACGACGTGGCCACTCTGGAGGCGAGCGGCGCCCTACCCCAGAATGTGAACTATGCGATCCGCTCGGACATCGCTGCCAGCTTTCTCCGGGCGAACGGCATCGACCCGAGCGAGAGCGAGGCTACTGCGAAGCTGGATCCGACGGACATCGCCACGGCTGGCCGGGGCTACACGTTCCAGATTCGATGCACGGTGGAATAGCCCCATTTCCCGTGGGGAAGGAACTTGGCGCGCTTGCACGCTATAGGCGAATCCAGAGAGTATTCTGTCACTCGCGGTGTATGGGACTGTTATAGCCCCACCGCTCCCATTGCAAAACCGGAGACTGATGTGGGGCAGCTGGTCGAAGGCGACGATGGATTGCCAGCCGAAGATGTCGGCCCGTGGGTAAGGGACAAACACGAAAAATTGTGCCGCTATATCGACATTTCTCACGCGGCACGGAAGAAATTTATCGGCCCTGGAAAGGGTGGTGCAATCTACATCGATCTATTCTGCGGTCCTGGTCGGGCGTCCATTAGAGGCCAGGAATTTGTCGACGGTAGTTGTGTAGCAGCTTGGCGTGAAAGCGTAAGGAGTGGCGCGCCATTCTCTCAGGTCTTAATCGGCGACATTGACGAAGTGCGTCTTACCGCAGCGACCGCGCGATTACAAAGAGCAGGCGCTCCGGTTACGCCATTCCGCGGGCCCGCTGTGGAAACCGTGCGGCAAATGATCGAGCGATCGAGTCCCCACAGCCTCTATTTTGCATTCGTCGACCCATTCAGCCTCGGCGCATTGGATTTTCGAATTCTCCAATCCCTTGCCCGGCGAAAGCGGATGGATGTCCTGGTCCATCTAAGCAAGATGGACTTTCAAAGGAACCTTGGTCGCAACATCGCCGCAAAAGAATCGGCTCTCGATGCGTTTGCTCCGGGATGGAGAGATGCAGTTGCACTCGATCAAGGCGCACGTCGTATTAGGACACAAATACTAGGCCACTGGAAACAGATTGTCTCTCAAGCTGGATTTTCAGCCTCTCCACACATGAAGGTACTCAAGGGGTCGCAAGATCAACACCTGTACTGGTTACTTCTGATCGCGAGCCACGCGCTGGCTCATCGCTTTTGGGGAATCGCCGGCGACACGGACAAGCAGATGCCCTTGCTTTAAGCTGTAGCGGAAGGCATCTCTTCCCACGTCCGGCCACGATAGGACCTGCCTGAGGCCTTCTTGTTCCACCCACCCCACTGTTTGAAGAAGAATGCTGCCCCAGCGTCTGCGCACATCTCGAAGATCTCATCCACCCACACCTGCTCGATAGGTCGAGCGCCTGGGCCAGATTCGCCACCGACGATGGCCCATTGGATCCTTTCAAGATTTCCGGCCACGACCGAGCCGATCAAGGGCTCGAACGACACAAACCTCACAACTGCGGGAACTCGGCGGAGATCATCCAATCGATGAAGAACCCGACCATCTTCGACACTAGTTCCGAGCCATACGTTTGGTAACACCTTAAATCCATCACCCAACACTTCGGCCATACGATCAGGCCTCTTCGTCAGAATCTGGTAAGTATGCCGCGGTGTTCGTTCCATGACTTCCCAAACGCGGTGAATGAACTGCCGCGGGACATCAGCGTGGAAGAGGTCGGACATCGAGTTCACAAATACATTGCGCGGCCTCGACCAACCGGCCGGGATCGATAGCGCCTTCTCGTCGAGGAACAATTTTCCAGTCCACTTCGCGCGCCCCCCACTCTTCCTGGTGAGACCCGCATATTTGTCGACGCCCATAGCCTCCAGCCGCGCCGCCATGCGCATAGCATAGCAATTCGTGCAGCCGGCAGACATCACGGAACAGCCCGCCACAGGGTTCCATGTCGCATCTGTCCACTCGATCGACGTTTCTGCCATTGCTCCATCCTCCTCCTGCACTGTGGCGAACCAACGACTCACGTCCGGTTAATTGGGAATTGTTCTCTTTTTGTTCCAGCCTGTCACGAGGCGCTTGATTTCGTTGTCAGGCCGATGTTCGCCGCTGCCACGCGCAGGCAGCTCACAACCTGGACGTTCAGATAAGATAAACCACTAGATTTTCCCAAGATATACTCTCTCTTTACACCAATTATTATTCTGTCATTTACGATTTACTTTCCCAGCCATACCAGCCGCTTAGAACATGCAGCGTCTCCCGGTGCGTGCGCGGCACTGCGGCCTTCCGCCGGCGTGCCATCAAGGGCCGGCCGGTCGTCGCACGAACCAGGTTCCGCTGCATGCTGGCCGAGGGGAGGCTTTGGACACCCCCACGTCTCGCATGCGAGCTGCGGCCCTATCGGGCGCTTCGCCGCATCCTGCCGCCGTATTCGTCCGCAGTGCCCTGCGTCGGGGTCCGCCGCTTTGGTTCGGCGTGGACTGTGACCCACTCCCTCTTTCACCCGGCGCCTCGGTAATCCGCCAGACGATTCCCCGCCTACTCAGCCGGGACCCTTCTCAGGGAATCGTTGCCGCCACTCGATTTCGCATGCTCCTCGCGATGCGGTTCGCCCGACGGGCAAACACACCATAGCTACGATCCGAAGAAATTGCTACTCATCGTAGTTGACAGGTGTAGCTACGATGTGTAGCAATCTCCCCATCGAAAGGGGAGCGGACGCCATGACGACCATCGAGAGGACGGACCCGCACCCGCGCTCCCTCCTCACCCCACGCCTGGAGATCGACCAGGAAGCCGTCGCCGCGCTGGCCAACGAGCAATACCTCGCCTGGCGCGCCTCCTGGCAGAAGCGCTCTCCCGAGTGTCGCCCGAGCGACAAGGACTTGCTCCGTCAGGCCGGCGCCTGGGCGCGGGCGACCGCCGAGGCGGCCCAATCCCTCGCCGTGGAGCGCGACCGTCGCGCCCGGCTTACCGAGGCGCAGCGTGAGATCGAAGACCTCCTCGACTGGCGCGCCCGGATCAGCAACCCGCTCACCTGCCCGGATAGCCTGTTCCAGGCCTGCGGCAGCGAGCGCGTGAACGCCGAACTGGCGCGGGTTGACGCGCGCCTTGCCGCCCTCGCCGCCGACAGGAGCGCCGCATGAGCAAGCACGACGAGATCCAGTGCGAGTTCCGCGTCCTTGGAATTCCCGAAGAGGCGCGTGCGATCGACGACAGCCTGACGATCCGCATGGACCGGTTCAATTTCCACGGCATCAGCATGCGCGTTGAAAGCCCGGTTCTGGCTCAGGAGCTGGCCGACGCGATCAACACGGTGCTGGAGGGCCACCGCGCCCGCACCCCCATTCGGCGGGCGGGCTGACCCATGCGCCTTCCCCTGCCCTTCCTGCGTCGTCGCAGGTCCAAGACAAGCGCCGCCATCGTGGCCGCGCCTGAGCCGCCGCGCCTTTCCGCATGCCCTGATCCGGGCGCGGCGGCTCCAACCCTTTCCCCCTTCGCCGAGGCTGTGCTTGCCGGTGCCGTCATCGCGACCCAGGCGGTGGCGGCGGGGCTCACCCTCTCCCTGCTGCCGGGCCAGCTCTTCGTCGCGGCCGCCTCCGGCTGGAGCGCCCGATGATCGCGGTCCTCGCAACTTCGGCCACCGCTCTCGCGCTCGCCATCGCCTTCGGCGTGCTGCTGGCGGACGCCTCTAACTGGATTAGGGGCCGGCGCCGCAACCGGCTCTGACCAACCTGCGGCCGGCCGCTGAGCCCGCCGCCTCAACGGCCCAAGGGCCATCCATGGAGGGAAAGATGGGATTTGCTGAAGCACTTGTTGCGGTGATCACCGAAGGCAGTCCGCGGCCTTTCCGACTGGCATCTGCCGAGGAGCAGGCGGTGACCTTGAAGGAGGTTGCGCAGCGCTATGCCGCGGGCTGTCCGTTCCAGCCGGGGGACCTCGTGACGCCCCGCCCTCATCACAACCTCATCGGCGTCGGCCATCCGCATGTTGTCCTCGAGGTGATCGACGATCCCCTGGACGCTCCGGTCGCCGGGTCCACGAAGCCGTCCGATTACGGCAACCCCGCCTTTGGTGCGCGGCTCGATATGCGCACGGCCTCCGTCGCCGATGACGGCGTGGTGTGCGCCTGGTGGGGCGAGAGCTGGCAGTTCGAGCCCTACGTGGCCCCTGAGCCGCCCCCGGCCGCCGCCCCCGAATCTGCGGCCGCCTGAGGCCTGCGCCCCATGACCCGCCGGCCGCTGCCGCCCACCTTCCGCTCGATCGGAGAGGTCGCGGCCGGCGTCGTCGCCAACCTCAAGAAAGCGCCACCCATGGACATGAATCTCATCAAGATCGAGCAGCAGAACGCGCTTGCCGTCTTCACCACACCGAACGCGCTCGATCCCTACCTCGCCATGGTGCGCAAGGAGATCGACGATTTCGATGCCGACATCTCCACTGCCAAGGGCCGGGCCGAGGTCAAGTCCTTCGCCTTCAAGATCACGAAGGTGAAGACCTATCTCGACGGCACCGGCAAGGCGCTGAACGACGCCCAAAAGGAGATTCCGAAGAAGATCGACGCGGCGCGCAAGCACGCCCGCGACACCCTCGACGCCTGGGCCGACGAGGTGCGCAAGCCCCTCACGGAGTGGGAGCAGGCCGAGGAGCAGCGCGTCGCCGCCCATAAGGCCGCCATCGCCCGGATTGAGCAGCTCGGCGCCAAGAGCCAGCTCCAGATTTCCGCGGCCGATATGCGCGCCGCCTTGGACGAGCTGAACTCCATCGTCATCGGCCCCGATTGCGAGGAGTACGAGGCCGCCTATGGCCGGGCCAAGGAGATCGCCGTTTTCCAGCTCGGCGCCGGCATCGAGGCCCGTGAGCGCTACGAGGCCGAGCAGGCCGAACTCGCCGAGTTGCGCCGCCAGAAGGAAGAGCGGGACAAGAAGGACCGCGAAGAGCGTATCGCTCGCGAGGCTGCGGAGACGGCCAAGCGCGACGCCGAGGAGAAAGCCGCTGCCGACGCCCGGCGCGCAGAGGAAGCCGCCCGGCGCGAGCGGGAAGCAGCCGAGGCGCGCGAGCAGGAGCTGAAGCGGCAGGCGGAAGCGGCCGAGCAGCGCGCCCGCGAGACCGAGGCGCGCGTGAAGCACGAGGCGGAGCAGGCCAAGGCCGCCGAAGCTGCCGCGGCGGCGAAGCGCGAGGCGAACAAGCCGCACCGGGACAAGGTCCACCGCGACGCGGCTCGCGCCATAGAGGGCATCGGCATCCCGTCCGATCTGGCGGCGCAGGTGGTGGACCTCATTGCGGCCGGGCAAGTCCCGCACGTCGCGATCACCTACTGAGGGCCCGGCCATGAAGTCCAACCTCGTGGAGATCAACGTGGACCTGTTGGTGCGCGGCGACCGCGCCGTCCAGGTCCGCGACCACAACACCGGGAAGACCGTGTGGCTACCGCTGTCCCAGATCGAACTCACCCGTGCGGACGAAGACGGACAGGGCTGGGTGGTCGATCTCCCCGAATGGCTGGCCGTCGAGAAGGAGCTGGTGTGACATGACGAGCGCTTTCCCCATCCACCCCCTCCTTCCGTTCGAGCGCGTGACGGAGCCCGGCGTCTACGCCCTCGATATCGAGCGCTACCACGGCGACTGCACCGACGGCCCCGGTGTGTCCTCCTCTGGCCTGCGCACGATCGAGCTGCGCAGCCCAGCCCACTATTGGGCCACCAGCTATCTGAACCCGCAGCGGATCGAGCAGGAGCAGTCCGATGCCCTCGACTTCGGGCAAGCAGCACACACCCTCCTCTTGGGCGAGGCCGGCTTCCGCCAGCGCTTCGTCGTGCGGCCGGACGAGTATCCGGACTATCGCACCAAGGCTGCCCGCGAATGGCGCGACTTCCAGCGTGAGGCGGGCAAGACAGTCCTGGCGCCCGACCAGGTTCAGCACATCAAGGGGATCGCCGCCTCGCTGGCGCGCCACCCGCTCGTGCGCCAGGGCCTCCTTCAGGGCGAGGTCGAGCGCTCCATCATCTACCGCGACCCCGTCACCGGCATCTGGCTGAAGATTCGGCCCGACGTCCTTCCCGTGAGCGACGGGGTGGTGGTGGATCTCAAGACGGCCGCCGACGCCGCGCCGCGTGCCATGGAGCGCGCGATCCTTGAACGCGGCTATGACATGGCCGGCGCCCTGACTGGCATGGGTCTGAAGGCCGTGTGCAACATCGACATGACCGCCTTCGTGCTGGTGTGCGTCGAGAAGGTGCCGCCCTACGCGGTGAGCATCGTGGAGGTGGACGCAAGCTGGATCGGCTACGCGCGCCGGCGGGTGCGGCGCGCCATCGATACCTTCGCGCGCTGCATGGAGAGCGGCGAGTGGCCGGCCTTCGAGGGCGAGGCCAAGCTGTTCATTCCCGAATGGCTGCGCAAGCGCCTTGATGCCGAGACCGACGTGGGCCTCCTCCCGCAGGAGGACGCGGCGTGAACCAGGTCGCCACCACGGGCCCATTCGAGGCCTTCAGGGCCCAGGTGCTGCCGCCCGAGCGGGCGAGCGGACTGTTCGCCTCCCTGCCCACCCACGTGAAGCCAGAGCGGTTCGAGCGCAACCTCGCCATCGCCCTGCGCCAGCACCCGAACCTGCTGAAGTGCGACCCCGAGGCCGTGTTCAATGAGGTGTCGAAAGCCGCGGCGCTGGGCCTGCTCCTGGATCCCCAGCTCGGCGAGGCCTACCTCATCACCGGTTGGAATAACCAGGAGCGCCGCCTCGCCCCGCAGCTCCGCGTGGGCTACCGCGGCCTGATCAAGCTCGGCCGCCAGTCCGGCGAAATTGCCGCTTCCTATGCCCACGAGGTGTGCGAGCGCGACGAGTTCGAGTGCGTGCTGGGCGACAACAAGCGCCTGCATCATAAACCGAACCTCGCGCAGGACCGCGGCGAGGCTTACGCCTACTACGCCGTGGTGAAGCTGGCCGGCGGAGAGACCGACTTCGAGGTGATGTCCCTCCGGGAGGTTCACCGCATCCGTGACCGGTCCGACGGCTGGAAGGCATTCAAGGACGGCAAGATCAAGTCCACGCCCTGGGGCACCGACGAGGGCGAGATGGCGAAGAAGACCGTCATCCGCCGGCTCATGAAGCGCATGCCCGCGTCCCCCGAGCTCGCCGACGCGCTGCGCATCGAGGACGAGGCCGACTATCGCGATATCCGCGACGTGACGCCGGAGCGCCCGACGCTCGCGTCCCGTCTGAAAGCGGGCACGCCGAAGCCCGGCTTTTCGCTTGAGCACGTCGAACGCGAGACCGCCGGCGAGCAGCAGGATGAAGAACAGGTGGGTGAAGAGCAGGTGCTCGACACCCCCACCGCGACCTCGCCGGAGTCGCCCGGCGAGCAGGAGGACAGGCCGGGTGCATCCGCCCCCCAGCCCCAGCCCGGCCTGTCCTCCGCACAGTTCACTGCCTACCACCAAGCGCTTGCTCGCGCGGTGAAGTCGGCCAGCCTCAAAGGGCTGCACGAAGCCTTCACGGGCAAGCTCGACGGAACCCCGCCCGACGACGACACCGCCATCCTCCGAGAGATTTACGCACTGCACGTGCGCCGCTTGAAGGGCGAGATCTCCGCCGAGGACGTCGCCCTTCAGGTCAGGGAGCTCGCAGGAGCATGAGCGCCGTGCTGTTCATGGACGCCGAGACGTCCGACCTCCTGAAACGGGATCGTCCGCTGGATGATCCCTCCCAGCCTTGGGCGGTGAGCATCGCTGCCCAGCTCGTGATCGACGAGACGGAAAGCGACTTCTTCCACCTGCACATTAAGGCGGAGGGGCGCCAAGTGCGCGCCGGCGCCGAGGCCGTGCACGGCATCTCGACCCGCCTCGCTGCCAAGCGGGGTCTCTCCGAGGTGGCCGCGCTTGGGGTGCTCTGCGGCCTCGCGGCGCAGTCCGAGATGGTTGTGGGCCACGGGATCGACTTCGACCGGCAGATCATCGAGGGCATGCTGCTGCGTCGGGGCAAGGAGACGAAGCTCTGGACCCGTCCTGGGTTAGAGTTCGTGGACACGATGAAGGCGGCCACGCCCTTCTGCCGGATCGAGGCCGACCGGGAAGACGGATCCTTCAAGTGGCCGAGCCTGGACGAGGCCTGCTCCATCCTGCTGGGCGAGAAGCCCCGCGAGGGCACGCACGGCGCGTGGGACGATCTCCAGCGCTGCCGCCGGCTCCATGCGTGGCTGCAGGAGCGCGGTGCCTGGGAGTGCGCCGCATGAGCCGCCCCATGCGCATCGTTCGCCCCGCCACCGCCTTCGCCGCCGCACCACCCAAGGGAAAGCGCCGGCCCCGTCGGCTGCATCAGCAGCACCTGAAGTTCATCCGCTCCCTGCCCTGCTGCGTCTGCGGCTCCCGGAAGCAGGTGGAAGGAGCCCACGTCCGCATGGCCTCCGCCTTCCACGGGAAGCGCGAGACCGGCGGCGCCGAGCGGCCGAGCGACGAATGGACCGTGCCGCTCTGCCGGCATCACCATCAGGACGACGTGCAAGCCCAGCACCGGATCGGCGAGGAGGCTTTCTGGGCGCTCCACCGGATCGACCCGTTCGTGCTGGCCCTCGCTCTGTGGTGCGCCACCGGGGATGAGGACCGGGCCGAGGCGGTCATCGCCGAGACCAGGGCGAGGGCAGCTCGATGACCGCTGCCTACCCACTTTCTTGGCCCGAGGGCTTTCCCCGGGCGCGAACTCGCGAGAAAGGCCAGTTCCGCACGACGCTCGCCGGCGCGCTGGAGAATGTGCGCTCCTCGCTCCTGGCCTTCGGGCGCGACAGCGGGAGCCCGGTCGCAGGAATCGTGCTGTCGTCCAACGTATCCCTGGGCGAAAGCCGGCCGGCGGACCCAGGCGTCGCTGTGTGGTTCACCTGGGACGGCGAGCAGCGCTGCATCCCGGTGGACCGATACGACACGCCGGCGGCGAACCTCCAGGCGATCCACCATGTGCTCGAGGCGCGTCGAACCGAGCTGCGGCACGGAACGCTCTCGCTGGTGCGCGCGACGTTCAAGGGCTTCATCCCCGCATTGCCGGTGCCGGGTCGGCGGCCTTGGCGCGAGGTGTTGGGCTTCATCCCCGGCGGCCGGCCGATTACCCCCGAGATGGTCGAGACGGCCTATCGCGGCCTCGCTAAGGAGCGTCACCCCGATCACGGGGGATCGGACGACGCCATGGCCGAGCTCAGCGCCGCTCGCGACGCCGCCCTGAAGGAGCTTTTGCAATGACACCGGAGCCCTGCCCGACGCCCGCTGCCGTTCGCCCGGTGCCTGCCGAGATTGGGGCTATTGCCGAGATCGGAATGTCAACGACAAGCGCGCTCCGACATCCGATCAGATAGCGGAGCGGCGGGCTGCTGCTAAAATCGCCTCGGCCGGAGCCACCCAGACGCCTCATGGGGAGAGAACAAACCATGATCAACCAGCTTCCCGACCGCCCTTGGCACCTCGTCGAGCACGCGGAGAGCTTTGAGATCCAAGACGCCGACGATTTCCATGTCGCCTTCATCTATTTCGACGTCACGGGCGACCAGGTGTCCCGCAAGGTGCGCCGCCGCATCACGAAGGATCAGGCGCGTGCGGTGGCTGAGCATCTCCTAGCGATAGGAGCGCGAGATTAATGTCCGGCCGCCCCGCCCTTTTCACCTAGGCCGACCTTGCCCGCGTCTTCGCCGCAGCCAAGCGCGTCGGGATGGCCGTGCGCGTGGATCTGGTGCGGGGTGTCGCTGAAGTTGTCCCGGCGGAGAATTTGCCGACGCCGAATCGCCCGGTTGAGCCGAGGCGCATACGGGTGCTGTAATGGACGGCATGCCGCGCCCCCGCCCGCCACATCTCGTTCAGCAGGTCACCCGCCACGGTGCCGTGGTGTGGTACGTGCGCAAGGGCAAGGGACCGCGCACGCGGCTCAAGTCCGCCTACGGTTCGGACGAATTCTGGCGCGAGTATCGCGCTGCCATCGAGGGCACCCCTGCGCCGGCCGAGCGCAAGGTCACGCGCATGACCCTGGAATGGGCGCTGGACCGATACCGGGCAAGCTCGGCGTGGGCGGGGCTGTCTCCTGCGACACGTCTCCAGCGCGAGGCGGTCTACCGCGCCGTGATCGCGACGTCCGGCACGGAGCTGGTTTCCGAATTCGCTCCCGCCGACATCGTCGCCGGCCGAGAGCGTCGCAAGGACACGCCGCACGCCGCCAACACCTTCCTCAAGGCCATGCGGGTGTTCTTCGGCTGGGCTGCGGGGGACGGGGGCCTGATCGACGAGGATCCCACGAAAGGCGTCTCGCGCCTCAAACTGGGACGCGACCAGGAGGGCTTCCATACCTGGACCGAGGAGGAGCTCGCCCGCTTCGAGGAAAGGTGGCCACTCGGAACGCGAGAGCGGCTGGCTTTCGACGTGCTGCTTTATACCGGGCTCAGGCGCGGCGATGCCGTGAAGCTGGGCAAGCAGCATATCCGGGACGGGATGTTCGTCATTCGGATGGAGAAGACGCGGGACGAGGTCTGCATCCCCATCCTGCCCCAGCTTGCCGTCTCCATGGCGGCGGGCCCCACCGGCGACCTTGCAATTCTGGCGACGCTGTCCGGGCAGCCCTGGGTCAAGGAGAGCTTCGGTAACTGGTTCAGGGAAGCATGCCGGGAAGCGAAGTGCCCAGGTGCTGCTCACGGTCTGCGGAAAGCTGGCGCCGTGCGGGCCGCCGAGGCAGGAGCATCCAACCAGGAGATGATGGCGCTCTTCGGCTGGACGTCGGGAAGGATGGCCGATCACTACACGAAGAAGGCGAACCAGAAGCGCTTGGCGAAGGCCGCGGCGGAACGCTTGTCGAACGTCACACGCCCTCACCTCGTTTCAGGTGAGGGGCAAAAGACGAAAAATCGTTAGATATCAATAGCCGTCGCTCGGCAGTGGCGACCCCGGCAGGGCTCGAACCTGCGACCTAGTGCTTAGAAGGCACTTGCTCTATCCAGCTGAGCTACGGGGCCTCGATCCCGCCTTTTACGGCGGGCGGGCGCACAGCGGAAGCGCCTTTCC
>JAEZMP010000202.1 GCA_023442215.1 Pseudomonadota bacterium | reverse complement strand
GCTCGAACTGGAACGCGAGGTCGTAGCCGAATGCGCCGGCGAGGCCGAGATAGGGGTCCTCGCCCGACTTGAACAGCGCCACCACGGCGCGCACCGCCGTGAACACCGACGGCTGCCGGCTGCGCTCTTCCTCGGTGAAGGGACCGTCCGGCTCGGCGATCTCGACCACGAACCGGCCGGCGTCGCCTTCGGTCCGCTTCAGCGCGGGTTCGGCCGCCAGCGCCGCCTCGATGGCCGGCAGCAGCACGCGGCCGCGCGCGTTCAGCGCGGTGACGGTCAGCGTGCGGCCGGAGGCTTCGAGCGCAAGCGGCGGATTGACGAAGGCGATGTCCCAGCGGGTATATCGGCCCGGAAACTCGTAGCTCGACGAGAACACCGCGCCGCGCTCGGCATCGAGCCGGTCGACCCAGGCGTTGATCGCGCCCGGATAAGCGATGTCGTGTGCCGCGCGATCGACGGCGACGCCGCCCGCGGTGACGTAATGAAGTTCGGCCGAGCCGCCCATTCCTCTCTCCCTCGCACTTCCGCCGGACAGGGGGCGGGCGGCTGAAACGAACAAGGCCGCCCGGTTTCCCGTGGCGGCCCTGTGTTCACATGTCCCGATCGGTCACGCGCACGACGACGGCCGCCCTCAAGAGGCGCGCCACCACCAGCCAGCGTTGAACGAACGGATCATCGACATGGAGCCTGTTTAAGCGCAACCGGCGGCGATTGCAATGCCGCCCCGCGCGTTCCGGACAGGCCAGCGGCAGCCATCTGCAGGCTGGCTTCGCTGTGCCGGCCGCGCCGGCTTCGTGTCGCGTTCACATTGAGGCGCCGGCACCCCGTGAAGCCAGGGTGGCCGGGCTCAGGATGCCGTCTTGTCGACGGGAAAGGACGCCTTGCGGGTGAAGATCCAGATCGCCTTGCCGTCCGGGTCGACGTAGGCACGTCGGGCTTCGAAGGCGAGGTCGTGACGCATCTTGTCCAGGATGCGCTGCTGGAAGGCGAAGCTCGGAAAATTGAATCCGTCCTGGCCGAGAATGCCCGGCTCCGGCGAGACCACGATGTCGGTGAAGCTGAAGGCTTGCTCGTAAAGGCTCCAGTCCGACCACGTATAACTGTTGATGTAACGCTCGTTCAGCCCCTGCCGCAGCGCCATGAATTCCAGCGTGCCGCTATAGACCGGACCAGGAGAGGTAAAAAGCACGGTCGATCGAGCGCCGACGGGCCTTTCCTTCAGCATCGCGATGAGATCCGGAAGGATCGCCTTGCTGGCATCGTCGATGATCGCGACCCGCGGATCGTCCAGTCCCGTGCTGCCGGTCTTCGGCGCCCAGGCGGCGGTGAACACGACCGCACCGAGGATGCCCACGATCTTCGGCGAAGGGCGCGCTGCCTCGACGATGGCCCCGAGCGCCCAGACCGTGACGGCGATCACGGGGCCATAGAAGATGCTGCCGATATAGAACGTCTTGACCGAGCTTGCCGTCGGGATGAGGTAAGCGACGAGAACAGTCACGAGCAGTCCGGCAAATCGAAGAAGCAGCTGGCGCTGCCGGAAAGAGATCAGAACGGCTGCGCAGACGATCAGGATCGGAATGCAGGCGTACCAGACCCATCCGAGCAGCCGGAAGGCGTTGGGATAGGCCAGATAGAAGACGATATGCTCGATGGTGGAGGCGTTGAGGCTCCAGACGCCCTTCTCGATGATGAGCGTGGAGTAGATGTAGTCCCAGACGTGTCTCCAGCTGAAGGCCATGTAAAGGGCGATGGGGACGAGCGCCGCGCAAAGCATGACCGCAAAGCGAACGAGCGCCGGTTTCGAACCGGCCGGACGCACCGTCAGGAAGGCAATGCCGAACTGAAGCACCATACCGGTTCCGAGAACGACGATCGCGGCGGGCATCCCCGAGGGCTTGGTCAGGACCGCGACCCCGATCAGCAAGCCGTAGGCCGCCGACGCGCGCAAGCGAATGAGCGCCAGATCCACGGATGCCAGCAGCACCACGCCAAAGCCGATCAGCAATCCCCAGACGATGTCGGGGCGGAATTCGGAGATGACATAGCCGAACATGGGGGCGGCGAGCATCGCCATGATGATGCCGACCCGCGACCAGTCCGGTATGCGCGCAAGAACACGCCATGCCAGCAGGACGCACGCGATCAGCCAGATGGCGTTGAGCGCGTATGGCCCCCAGGCCTCCGTCGCGCTCAATAGCAGCCCGAACGTGCCGATCACGGAGAAGACCGGCGAGTGCGCCGGCATGACCGTGAAGCTGTGGAGAAAGCCGCTCAGTCCCTGGTATTCGAGCGTGCCCAGGCGGGAGATTGCATCGATCAGATACGAGACGTCGTCGTAGATCGGAACGACGGCGAGTCGTCCAGCGTGGAGGATATAGGAGAAGGTACAGGCGAAGAAGAATACGCAGAAAAGGACCAGGAAAGCCCGTGCGATCCTCGACGTCTCTCCCATGGAAACGTTCTCCCGTTCGCTGACAGCGCCTTTCGAGAATCGTTATCATAGCGAATGTGCTCGCCGATGGCAGTGCACAAATCACCGAATACGTCGCGAGGCGACGACCGCGTTCCCGATGTCGCTGCACCTGTTGCGTCCGGCTGGAGGATCCGAACGGAACACCATCAACGCCTTGAATCTGGAAAACGTTCCAAGTTGAACCCCAGGGCCGCTTACGTGGCACATGGTGCTGGCGGGCACAGGGTGGAGCGGTGCCGCAGCGTCGGCGGCACAGGCGCCGTTCGGGCCGGAACCGGCACACGCGAAGGGCGTTCTCTCTGTCAAGCTCGCTGGAAGGCGCGGGCCTTACAATGGAGACGATATCGTGGGCATTGAATTCGGCGGGCTGCTTGGTCTGGTCATCCTCGTTCTGGACATCTACGCCATCATCAGGACGGTCCAGTCGGGCGCATCCACCGCCGCGAAGCTGATCTGGGTGGTGGTCATTCTCGTGCTGCCGGTGCTGGGCCTGCTGGCGTGGCTGATCGCCGGCCCGAACTCGCCGCGCACCTGAGCGGCGTCACGCCCGGCAGTGCTCGATCAGCCGGGCGATGAAATCCATGCATTTGTCGAGTTCCCCGACCTCGATGAACTCGTCCGGGGTGTGGGCCTGCTCGATGGAGCCCGGGCCCACCACCACGGTCGGGATGTCGATGGCGGAGAACAGCCCCGCCTCGGTGCCGTAGGCGACCTTCGCGAGGTCGTTGCGTCCGGCGAGCCGCATGGCGAGGCGGGTGACCTCGTCGTCGACGCCGGTATCGAGGCCCGGTATCCCGGACAGATATTCGAACCGGATGCCGGTCTCCGGCGCGACGGCGTGCATTTCCGGTTCCAGCACCGTTCGGGCGAAGGTCTCGATCTCGGCGATCACGGCATCGCAATCGACCTGCGGCAGCACGCGGAACTCGAACGTTACGGTGCAGAGTTCGGGAACGATGTTGACGGCCGTACCGCCCTCGATCACGCCCGTGTGGGTGGTCGAGACCGGCACGTCGTACATGGCGTCGCTTGGCCCTGCCGCCCACTTCTGCCCGAGTTCGCGGATGAAGACGACGAGACGGGCGGCATATTCAACCGCATTGACCCCGAGCGGCGCCAGCGACGAGTGGCAGGGCCGGCCGGTCACGACGGCGTGGTAGCTGCGCTTCGCCTTGTGGGCGACCACCACCTGCATCGAGGTCGGCTCGCCGACGAAGCAGGCGAGCGGCAGCACGGGTTCGGCCCGCAGTTCCTCGATCAGGCCGCGCACGCCGGTGCAACCCACTTCCTCGTCATAGGAGAAGGCGAGGTGGATCGGCCGCTTGAGGTCGGCCGCCAGCATCGCCGGCACGGAGGCGAGGCAGCAGGCGAGGAAGCCCTTCATGTCCACTGCACCGCGGCCGATCAGCCTGTCGCCGTTTCGCGTCAGCGTGAACGGGTCGCTGCTCCACAGCTGGCCGTCCACGGGAACGACGTCGGTGTGGCCTGACAGGATATAGCCGCGCCCGTCCGCCGGTCCGATGGTGGCCCACAGGTTGGCCTTGTCGCCGGACGGGTCGTAGACGCGCTTCGTGGGCACCCCGAGGCGGTTCAACTCGGCCTCCGCCCAGTCGATCAGGGCGAGGTTCGAGTTTCGGCTCGTCGTATCGAAGGCGACGAGGCGTTCGAGCATGGCGATGGCGTACGAACTCATGCCGGAAATGTGCTCCCCCATCAGGCGCGGCCTTAAATGTTTAAACGGCCGGGCCCGTGGGCGGAATGCGAAATAAGCCGCGGCCGGATTATTCCCCCGTTCTCGCCGGCCGCCCGATCCGCCGGCAGCCCCCGCCGTCGCGGAATTTCGGGTTGGCGGAACGCGGCCGGCCGCCTATTCCCTTTAGCCGCCACAACGTTTCGACACAGGCACGGAAGGGGGCTCCGATGTCCACCGCGGCGAGCAGGACGATGCGGCGACATTTCTACGAGATTCTGGAGGGGGACGACCGCCACGATGCCATCGGGCTCATCGTCCACTATCTCCTGATCACCCTGATCTGCGTCAGCGTGCTGTTCTCGATCATCGTGACCATTCCGGAGGTCCACGATGAATGGGGCTTCTGGTTCGAGATCAGCAGCGTCTTCATCTTCAGCGTGTTCCTGACGGAATATATTCTCCGGCTCTGGGTGAGCGTCGAAGATCCCCGGCGCAAGGCGATGGGTCCGGTCGCCGCCAGGCTCTCCTATGCGCGAAGCTTCGAAGGGGTGATCGATCTCATCGCGATCCTGCCCTTCATCTTCGTGCACCTGTTCCACCTCGATCTCAGGGTGTTCGCACTTCTCCGGCTGCTGCGCTTCCTCAAGCTGCTGCGCTATTCCACCGGCATCGCCGCGCTCGCGGAGGCGATCGTGGCGGAACGCCAGACGCTGCTCGCCTGCCTCGTGGTCCTCATGTCGGTCGTCACGGTGTCGGCGACGGTGATGTACCAGCTCGAGGGCCCGGTGCAGCCGCAGGCGTTCGGGTCCATCCCGCTCGCGATGTGGTGGGCGATGGAGACGGTGACGACGGTCGGCTACGGCGACATCATTCCCGCGAGCCCCGTGGGACGGATCATCGGCGGCATCACGATGATCATGGGGCTGATCGTGCTCGCGCTGCCGATCGCCATCGTGGCGACCTCGTTCAGCGAGGTCATCCGGCGGCGCGGCTTCGTGGTGAACTGGGCGACGCTCACCCGCATTCCGCTGTTCGACGGGCTGAGCGCCGACGTGCTGGCCGAAATCCTCTCGATCGCGAGAGCCGAGACCTATGACGCGGGCAACCACGTGCTGCGGATCGGCGACAACGCCCGGAGCCTTTACGTGATCGCCGTCGGCGACGTCGAGGCGATGGTGGGCGACGAGACGCAGCGGCTGTCCGACGGGGATGCCTTCGGCGGCCCCCTCCGCTACGGCGGCGCGGAGACGGACGCGGTCATCCGCGCCTTGACGCGCACGCGCATCATCGTGCTGCCGGAGAAGGACCTGCATTCGCTGCTCGGCCGGCGCCCGGTGTTCGCGGCCCGCCTCAAGCGCCTCGCCAAAAACGGGTCCGAAGCGCACGGCTGACACGAAAAAAAGCCCCGGCACCGATGGCGCCGGGGCTCGCATTCCGTCCGGCCGAAACGGGCCGGGACGCTTCAGATCACCACGCCGCCATCTTGGCTTCGAGGTTATCCGCGATCTTGTCGAGGAAGCCGGTGGTGGACAGCCAGCTCTGGGTGTCGCCGACGAGCAGCGCCAGATCCTTCGTCATGTAGCCCGACTCCACCGTCTCCACGCAGACCGCTTCCAGCGTGTCGGCGAAGCGCTTCAGATCGGCATTGTCGTCGAGCTTGGCGCGATGGGCGAGGCCACGGGTCCAGGCGAAGATCGAGGCGATGGAGTTCGTCGAGGTCTCCTCGCCGCGCTGGTGCTGGCGGTAGTGGCGGGTGACGGTGCCGTGGGCGGCCTCGGCCTCCACGGTCTTGCCGTCGGGCGTCATCAGCACGGAGGTCATCAGGCCAAGCGAGCCGAAGCCCTGGGCCACGATGTCCGACTGCACGTCGCCGTCATAGTTCTTGCACGCCCACACATAGCCGCCGGACCACTTCAGCGCCGAGGCGACCATGTCGTCGATCAGGCGGTGCTCGTAGTGGATCTTGGCGGCCTCGAAGGCCTCCTTGAACTCGGTGTCGTAGATCTCCTGGAAGATGTCCTTGAAGCGGCCGTCATAGGCCTTCAGGATCGTGTTCTTCGTGGAGAGATAGACCGGGTACTTGCGCAGCAGGCCGTAGTTGAGCGACGCCCGCGCGAAGTCGCGGATCGAGTCGTCGAGATTGTACATGGCCATCGCCACGCCGGATCCCGGGAAGCTGTAGACTTCCTTCTCGATCTTGGTGCCGTCCTCGCCGACGAACGAGATCGTCAGCTTGCCCTTGCCGGGAACGCGGAAGTCGGTGGCGCGGTACTGGTCGCCGAAGGCGTGACGGCCGACGACGATCGGCTGGGTCCAGCCCGGCACGAGGCGCGGCACGTTGCGGGCGATGATCGGCTCGCGGAAGATCACGCCGCCGAGGATGTTGCGGATGGTGCCGTTCGGCGACTTCCACATTTCCTTGAGGTTGAATTCCTTCACACGCGCTTCGTCCGGGGTGATGGTGGCGCACTTCACGCCGACGCCCACGCGCTTGATCGCCTCGGCGGCCTCGACGGTCACCTTGTCGTTGGTGGCGTCACGGTTCTCGACGCTGAGGTCGTAATATTCCAGCGGCACGTCGAGATAGGGATGGATCAGCTTGTCCTTGATGTACTGCCAGATGATCCGGGTCATCTCGTCGCCGTCGAGCTCGACGACAGGATTTACGACCTTGATCTTCGCCATGTTTGCCTCTCGGGTGCGTGCGCGGATAATTCGGATGGCACGGGTGGTGGCGGGGAGGGCCGGAGGGGGAGTGCCCCGGCGGCCCGGAAGGGCCTGAAGCGTCCCGGTTGCTATAACACCGCCTTGCCGCCGGGGCCAAGCGAGACGCGGCATCAGGACGGAGACGATTTCCGCTTCCCGCCTGCGGATCGCGATGCGTTGCGGCCCCGCTCTCGCATCCCGCGGCGATGTGGGGCATAAGCCCGCGTTCGAGAGAAGACACACGCGGCATCGAGGGCAGACATGAGCGAACCGGCAGCGGATGAGACCGATCCGACCGTGGGTGCGGGCCAAGCGTCCGCGCGCCCCCCGGTCGTCGTGCTGGTCGAAACCCAGATGGCCGAGAATATCGGCACCGCCATCCGCGCGATGGCCAATTTCGGCCTGTCCGAACTCCGCCTCGTCAAGCCGCGCGAAGGCTGGCCGAACGAGCGGGGCATCGCCGCCGCGTCGCGATCCGACGAGGTGTTAGCCGGCATCACGGTGTTCGAGACGCTGGAGGAGGCGATCGCCGATTGCGATCTTGTGCTCGCCACCACGCGGCGCGAACGCGACATGATCAAGGAAGTGATCGGCCCGGACGAGGCGGCGCAGCGCTCCCTTGCCGCCGCCCACGCCGGGCGCCGGGTCGCGATCCTGTTCGGCCGCGAGCGCATCGGCCTCACCAACGACGAGGTCGTGCGCTCCGACGCCATCGTCACGCTGCCGATCGATCCGCGCTTCGCCTCGCTGAACATAGCCCAGGCGGTGCTGATCGTCGCCTACGAATGGCGCCGGGCGGTCACGGCCGGCGCGCTGCCGTTCTCGAGCTTCGAGGGCGGCGAGGCCGCCACCATGGCCGAACTGCTCGGCCTGTTCGAGCACCTCGAATCGGCGCTCGAGGCCGCCGGCTATTTCCGCTCCGAGAACAAGCGCGCGGTCGACGTCCGGGCCTTCCGCAACATCTTCCAGCGCATTTCCCTGACCGGGGGCGAGGTGCGCACCCTGCGCGGCATCGTCGCCGCGCTGGAAGGGCGCCCGACCCGGCCCCCCAAGGAAAAAGGCCCTGCCCGGACGCCCCCGGGAACGAAACCCTGACCGGCGCCCGTGGCGCTGGACGGGCGGGCGCCACGGGAGGATGCTGCCGCGCAGACCTGTGTGCGGTGCCGGTTGCCGCCGCGCCTGAGAACAGCCATTAAGCGCCCGTTCATCTTGCGGGCGCTTCAATTCGAGCGTGCTTCAATCGGAACGCGCCAGCCGGGGTGAGGCGGGATATCGACCCGCCGGCCAGGGCTGAACGGTCAAAGGTTCATGGCAAAGGTTCGTGGCATGGCTGTCATCGATCTTTATGCGGGAACAAGGCATGCGCCGGACGGCCTCGCGGGCGCGGCCGCCGCCGTGGACCCCCCGCCGGCTTCCGCATCGCCGTCCTCCATCCTCGTGTTCGATTCCGGCGTCGGCGGTCTGACCGTCCAGCGCGAGATCGCGGCGCGCCTGCCCGGCGCGCGCACCGTCTATGTCGCCGATGATGCCGGCTTTCCCTACGGCGCCTGGGCGGAGGACGATCTCGTCGCCCGCGTGCGCGACCTCGTCGTCGATCTCTCCCGCCGCCACGAGCCGGATGCCGTCGTCATCGCCTGCCACACCGCATCGACGCTGGTGCTGCCGGCGCTGCGGGCCTCGCTCGACATCCCCGTGGTCGGCACTGTGCCGGCGATCAAGCCCGCGGTGGCCGCGACGCGCTCCGGCCTCGTCAGCGTGCTGGCGACGCCCGGAACCGTGGCGCGCGACTAT
>JAEZMP010000105.1 GCA_023442215.1 Pseudomonadota bacterium | reverse complement strand
ACGCCCTTGTCGACCTCCTTCGCCATGCCCGCCGGGTGGGCGGTGATGACGACGAGGCGCTCCCCCGCGACGGGGGGCACCTCGGCGGCGCCGAACGGAACGGCCCCGGCGACCGGCGCGGCGAGGCGCACGACGGCATAGTCCTCCGCCGAACCGGGCTTCGGCCGCGCCGCGCCGAAGCGGGCGTAGCCGTCGCCGGTGACGAGATCGACCACCACCGGATCGGCATCCTGGTTCTTGAAGAAGCATTTCGAGCGCAGGCGCCCGGACGGCTCGAACAGGATGTGCGCGGCGGTCAGCACCTGCGCGCCGTCGAGGAACAGCACGCCCGTGCCCATCGACGGCGAGGGCGACAGGCAGCCGACGAAGCCGGTGGCCTTGCGGATGCGGGCGACCTCGGCGGCATCGAGCCCGAGCCGGCCCGCGGCGGCGGTGAGCGAATCGCGGTCGTCAGAACCGTCGATGACGTTGGCGGCGGCGCTTGCGGCGAGACCGCACGCCCCGGCGGCCAGCACCAGCAGCGCCGCGCGCCGCAGCGACACGGCGAACGGCCGCGCGGGCCGCGGCCTGCCATCGGATCGGTTCGTCCTCCGCACTGCCCCTGCCCCGTTATCGCCTGCGGGAGCTGGCGCGGGTGCCCGGCTTGCCGCCCGGGGACTGCCCGCCGCGGGCGCCGCGCGGCTTGAAATTCGCGGTGCCGGGATCGGGCCGCTCGGGCAGCGGACCGTCCGGGCCGAGGGGGATCTCGCGGTCGGTGCCCGGCCCCATATCGTCGAGATCCGGCGCGCGGACCTTCGAGCCGGGACCCGCCTTCGGCGGCAGGTTGGCGCTGGACCCATAGCGGCGCTCGCCCTGGAACCGGCCGGCGGAGGCTTCCACCTCCGACTGGCGGCCCAGCGGATCGTCGGCGACCGCGAGTTCGGTCGCCTGCAGCCGCTTGAGCTCGTCGCGCAGCCGCGCGGCCTCCTCGAACTCGAGGTTGGCGGCGGCGTCGCGCATCCGCTTCTCCAGGTCCGCCATGTGGGCCTTGAGATTGTGGCCGACCAGCGCGCCCTCGTCCGCGAAACCGGCATCGACCGTGACGCGGTCGCGCTCGTAGACGGAATCGAGGATGTCGCCGATCGCCTTCTTGACCGACTCCGGCGTGATCCCGTGCTCGGCATTGTAGGCGAGTTGCTTGTCGCGGCGGCGGCTGGTTTCCGCGATCGCCCGCTCCATCGAGCCGGTCATCCTGTCGGCATAGAGCAGCACCCGGCCGTCGACATTGCGCGCCGCGCGGCCGATGGTCTGCACCAGCGACGTCTCCGAGCGCAGGAAGCCTTCCTTGTCGGCGTCGAGGATCGCCACCAGCGCGCATTCCGGGATGTCGAGGCCCTCGCGTAGCAGGTTGATGCCGACCAGCACGTCGAACGCGCCGAGGCGCAGGTCGCGGATGATCTCGATGCGCTCCAGCGTGTCGATGTCGGAGTGCATGTAGCGCACCCGGACGCCGTGCTCGTGGAGATATTCGGTGAGGTCCTCGGCCATGCGCTTCGTCAGCACGGTGACGAGGCTGCGATAGCCGCGGGCGGCGACGGCACGCACCTCGCCGAGGAGATCGTCCACCTGCGCCTTGGCGGGCCGGATTTCCACCGGCGGATCGACCAGGCCGGTCGGGCGGATCACCTGCTCGGCGAACACGCCGCCGGCCTGCTCCATTTCCCACGCGGCCGGCGTGGCGCTGACGGCGACCGTCTGCGGCCGCATCGCGTCCCATTCCTCGAAGCGCAGCGGCCGGTTGTCCATGCACGACGGCAGGCGGAAGCCGTATTCGGCGAGCGTCGCCTTGCGGCGGAAGTCGCCGCGATACATGCCGCCGATCTGGGGCACGGTGACGTGGCTTTCGTCGATGAAGACGAGCGCGTTGTCCGGCAGATATTCGAACAGCGTCGGCGGCGGCTCGCCGGGCAGGCGGCCGGTGAGGTAGCGGGAATAGTTCTCGATGCCGGCGCAGGAACCGGTCGCTTCCATCATCTCCAGATCGAACCGGGTGCGCTGCTCCAGCCGCTGGGCTTCCAGCAGCCGGCCGGCCTTCTCCAGCTCCACGAGCCGCGCCTTCAGCTCGTCGCGGATGCTCTTCATCGCCTGGTTGAGGGTCGGCCGCGGCGTCACATAATGCGAGTTGGCGTAGATCTTGACGAATTTCAGCTCGCCGGTGCGGCTGCCGGTCAGGGGATCGAACTCGGTGATGGATTCGACCTCGTCGCCGAACAGCGAGACGCGCCACGCGCGATCCTCGTAGTGGGCGGGAAAGATTTCCACCGTGTCGCCGCGCACCCGGAAGGTGCCGCGGACGAAATTGATGTCGGCGCGCTTGTATTGCAGGGCGACGAGGTCGGCGAGGAGCTGGCGCTGGTCGATGCGTTCGCCGATCTCGATGCCGAAGGTCATGGCGGTATAGGTCTCGACCGAGCCGATACCGTAGATGCACGACACCGAGGCGACGATGATCACGTCGTCGCGTTCGAGCAGCGAGCGGGTGGCCGAGTGGCGCATCCGGTCGATCTGCTCGTTGATGGAGGATTCCTTCTCGATATAGGTATCCGTGCGCGGAACGTATGCTTCCGGCTGGTAATAATCGTAGTACGAGACGAAATACTCCACCGCATTGTCGGGGAAGAACGCCTTGAACTCGCCATAGAGCTGGGCGGCGAGAGTCTTGTTCGGGGCGAGCACCAGCGCCGGGCGCTGGGTGCGCTCGATCACGTTCGCCATGGTGAAGGTCTTGCCCGAGCCGGTGACGCCGAGCAGCACCTGGGTGCGGTCGCCGGAGCCGACGCCCTCGACGAGGTCGGCGATCGCGGTCGGCTGGTCGCCGCGCGGCTCGAACGGCGAGGCCACCTTGAACGGGATGCCGCCTTCCGACTTCTCCGGCCGGGGCGGACGATGCGGCATCCACGGCTTGCCGTCGAATTCCTTGCGGCCGTTCTGGATGAGATGCTCGAGGGCGGCGACCGTCGCGGTGACGGCGTTCTGCGGCAGCGCGCCGACATCCTCCAGCGCGATGTCGAGGCCGGCGACGGGATTGATGCCGCCGGCGACGCGCGAGCGGGCGTCAGCTGCCTCTCCGGCCTTCGCGCCTGCCTTTGAGCCTGTTTTGGTGCCTGCGCCAGCCTTGCCTCGCATCTTCGTCGCGGGCGGCGCCTCGGTCCGGGGCTTGACCGGGCGCGCGGGTTTGGCGGCCGGAGCCTCGGCCGCGGCGGGCCCCCAGAGGTGTTCCTCGGCGTCGATGCGCTCGGCCGCGCCCTCGATCTCGGCCGCCCAGTCGGACACGGATCCGGTCAGCCCGCCGCGCAGGCCGCGCTGCGGCGCCTCGCCGAACCCCGGCACGTCTTCGCCGCCAGATGCATCCTGAGACGGCAAAGCATCATCGCTGCCGGCGGCGCCGGGCTGGCGGGCGGACGGGGCGCGGGAACGCGGGGGCCGGGTCATGAGCAATCATCCGGGTTCGGTCATCCGGGGCGCGGCGGATGCGAGGGAAGCCGGCTCGAATCCGTTCTGGAAAAAATTCCTATAGCACGATCCGCGGTGCCGGTGCAGTCCCGGGATATGGGTTCTCGACGCCCGCGGCGCAACCGCCGCGCCTCTCTGCCGGGCGCGGCGGCTGGGGGTCGCGCCGGCCGGCATTTTGCGAATTGTTCACCATGGCCGCCCTAAAAACGCCGATCCGCGCCGGCGCGTGCCGCATGCCGGCGGGCGAGGCGTGAACGGAGCTTGCGATGACGGACGACGGGACGAAATCGAGGCTGCGCATCGCCGTGCTGTTCGGCGGCCGTTCCGCCGAGCACGAGGTCTCGGTGATGTCGGCGACCAACGTCATGCGGGCGCTCGATCCGGCGCGATACGACGCCGTCCCGGTGTTCATCACCCGTGACGGCCGATGGCTGAAGAGCCGCTTCGAGGACGGCAGCCTGTCGCAGCCGGAGCGGGGCACCGAGCTCGTGCTCGTGCCGGGCGGGCGCGGCCGGATGCTGGCGCTCCGCGCGGACGGCACCGTTCGCGACCTCGATACGATCGATCTGGTCTTCCCCGTGCTCCACGGTCCCCACGGCGAGGACGGCTCGGTGCAGGGCGCGGCGGCGGTGGCGCGCGTGCCGCTGGCCGGCTGCGGCATCCTCGGCTCGGCGGCGGCGCTCGACAAGGACATCGCCAAGCGGCTGCTCAGGGCCGCGGGCGTTCCCGTCGCCCGGGCGGTGGTGATCCGGCCGGACGACGGGCCCGCGTTCGCCGAGGTCGAGCGCGCGCTCGGCCTGCCGGTGTTCGTCAAGCCGGCGCGGCAGGGTTCGTCGGTCGGCGTCAGCAAGGTCGCCGGCGCGGCGGATTACGACGCCGCGCTCGCCGAAGGCTTCCGGCACGACGGCAAGCTGCTGGCGGAGGAGTTCGTGCAGGGACGCGAGGTCGAGTGCAGCGTGCTGGAGGCGGCCGACGGCTCGCTCACCGTGTCGCGGCCGGGCGAGATCGTGCCCGCGGCGAGCCACGGCTTCTACAGCTACGACGCCAAATATGTCGACGCGGACGGCGCGGCGCTGAAGGTGCCGGCGGACCTGCCGGAGGAGACGGAAGCCGCCATCCGCGCGACGGCGGCGGACGCGTTCCGGGCGGTCGGCTGCGACGGCATGGCCCGGGTCGATTTCTTCCTGAAGCCGGATGGCCAGTTCCTCGTCAACGAGGTCAACACCATTCCGGGCTTCACCGACATCAGCATGTATCCGAAGGCGATGGAGGCGAGCGGCATCGGCTATGCCGAACTGATCGACCGGCTGGTGGCGCACGGCCTCGCGCGCGGCGCATAAGACGCCGGATCGCGGAACAACAACCCCTCCGGCTCAGTCCTCCAGCGGCCGCGCCTCTTCGGCCAGCATGATCGGCACGCCGTCGCGGATCGGGAAGGCGAGCCGGGCGGCGCGCGAGACGAGTTCCTGCGCGCCGGCATCGTATTCGAGGGTGGTCTTGGTCAGCGGGCACACCAGAAGCTCCAGGAGCTTCGGATCCACCTTCCGCGGCGGCGCGGGGGCGGGCGCGACCGCCCCGGTCCTGTTCGCTTCGTCGGACAACGGCATGACTCCGGTGCGAGCCTCGCCGTCCGGATCGGCAGACCCGGACGGGAAGGGTCAGTTGATGCGCGGGCCGCCCTCGCGGTCGGACTTCACCAGCTCCATCTCGGTGATGGCGATGAGGGTCTCCGAGCGCGCCTTCAGGTCCGGCGCCTCCAGCAGCGCCTGCTTCTCCGCCGGCCCGTAGGGGCTCATCATCGACAGCGCGTTGACCAGCACCTCGTTCGAGGCCCGTTCCACGCTCGGCCAGTCGGTCTCCAGCTCGTTGGCGTCGAGATAAGCCCGGAACGTTTCCAGCAGCGTGCCGCGGTCGACGTCGGATTCGCGGGAATCCGGCACGAAGTCCTCGGCGAACGAGCGGGTGGTGATGCGGCACAGCCGGAACGGCTTGTCGCTCTCGAGCTCCTCGACGATCTGGAAGCGCGCCACGCCGGTGAGATTGATGACGTAGCGGCCGTCGTCGCTTTCCTGGAACGCGGTAATGCGGCCGGCGCAGCCGACGCCGCACAGCGGCGGACGGTCGTCCAGCTCGTCGTCGCCGAGGCCGAGATCGAAGCGCGGCTGCACGATGCCGATCAGCCGGTCGCCGCCGAGCACCGCGTCCACCATCTCCAGATAGCGCGGCTCGAACACGTTGAGCGGCATCTGTCCCCGCGGCAGCAGCAGCGCCCCGGAAAGCGGAAACACCGGAATCACATCCGGCAGGTTCGTCGGCTGGCGAAGGGACGATATAGAGCCGGCCATCTGGGCGTCTTCCTCATCGAGATCGGTCCAGCCCTGTCCGTCGGCGGCGCAATAGCGCGGCACCCGGCAACGGCTCGCCGCGTTCAGGAGAACAATACCGACGACAACCGCCGCCGGCCCTCCCGCGTCATCGGATCCTTCGGGCCCCATGCCTCGAAGAACTGCAGCAGCTGCTTGCGCGCGCCGTCCTCGTTCCAGGTGCGGTCGCGGCGGATGATCTCGATCAGGTGATCGAGCGCACCCTGCCGGTCGTTCTGGGCCGCGAGCAAGAGCGCCAGATCGAACCGGGCCTGATGGTTGTCGGGGTCGAGCTCGACCTCCCGCGCCAGCACCGCGCCGTCGCCGAGATCGGCCGCCTGCTCGGCAAGCTCGATGGCCGCGCGCACCGCCGCCAGCGCGGGATCGTTGGCCTTTTCCGGCGGGACGGCGGCGAGCGTCTCGCGCGCGCCGTCGAGGTCGCCCTCGGCGACGGCGATCTGCGCCAGACCGGCGAAAGCGCGAACCGCCTCGGGATCGGCCTCGATCACGGCGGCATAGCGGGCGGTCGCGCCCTCGATGTCGCCGGAGGCGCGCAGCGCGTCGGCCTCGTCCAGAACGGCGGCGATGTCCGGGCCGCCGCCGGGGCCGGCGATGCGGTCGATGAAGGCCTGGATCTGGCTTTCCGGCACCGCGCCCATGAAGCCGTCGACCGGCTGGCCGTTGGCGAAGGCGATGACGGCGGGAATGGAGCGGATGCCGAGCTGGCCGGCGATTTCCGGATGGTCGTCGATGTTCATCTTGACGAGGCGGACGCGGCCCTTGGCGGCGCGCACCACCTTCTCGATCACCGGCGCGAGCTGCTTGCACGGGCCGCACCACGGCGCCCAGAAATCGACCAGCACCGGCACCTGGCGCGACGGCGCCAGCACGTCCTGAGCGAAGGTGGCCGTCGTGGTGTTCACCACATCGTCCGCGGCCGCCGAAGGCGCCGCAGCCTTCGCGGGGGCGGCATTGCCGAACAGGAGGGACTCGCTCATGGATCGTCGTCCTTCTTCTTCCGATCGGGCCTCGCGCCCGCGTTCGTCTCGCCGCCGGATATCCGGAACCCGGCACCCGAAATCTCGTTCCGCCGGGCGATCCGGATCCGCCCCGGGTGCCGCCGCGCGGCCGGAACGGACCGCCGCTCCGGCGACCATCGCATATTTCCGTTCCGGGATGCACCCGGTCCGTCGCCGCTGTCGATGCGCCCGGTCAAAACCGCGCCGGAAACCGACGCCTTTTCAACCGCAACATGCCTTCGGCCCCGCAGACAGATGGGGCCGCGCCGGCGGAATTACAAACCGGCTTCGATAGCCTGCCGGCTCACCGCGACGACGGCCGGGGGATGGCCGACGGCCTCCAGGAAGCGCACCAGATCCGCCCGCGCGATGGTGGTGGTCGCGGTGTTCTCGAGGGGATGAAAATTCAGCACCGGCTCGGCCATCATCGCCGCATCGAGCACGATCTTGACGCGGCCGGCGGTGTCGTTGATCGCGGCGAACGGCGTCACCGAGCCCGGCACCACGCCGAGCACCTCCCACAGGAGTTCGGGCTTGCCGAAGCTCACCTTGCCGCTGCCGCCGATCAGGGTGTGCACCGTCTTGAGCTCGATCTCGGCATTCTCCAGCGCGACCACCATGAACAGCGCGTCCTTGCGGTCCTTCAGAAAGAGGTTCTTGCAGTGCGCACCCTCGATGGCGCCGCGCAGCGCGCGGGATTCCTCCACCGTGTGCAGCGGCGGATGGTCCGACGTGGTGCTGGCGATGCCGAGGGCGTCGAGGCGGGCGAGAAGGTCGGCACGGGAGAGCGGCATGGCAGACACCGGCATGGCGGTTTCCGGACGGGCGGGATCGGCGGTGTTCTGCACCGGGCGCGCTGCGGGAGCAAGGGCGATCCGGCGGCAAGGGCGATCCGGCGGGGCTGCATGCCCCCTGACGCCCCACCGGCCCGACGGCCGGCCTGCGGCGTCAGTCGCGCGTCATCAGTCGCGCGTCATGCGGTAGCTCTGCTCGCCGCGCCGGTCGAGATCGACCGCGATGCGCCTGTCCACCGCCGGCACCGCGCGCTGGTGGCAGTCCGGCCGCTCGCAGATGCGGCAGCTCACGCCGATGCGGGCGACGCTGACGAGCTTGGGATCGATGTCGCGCGCATAGACGAACTCGTGGGCATGATGCAGCTCGCAGCCGAGCCCGATGGCGAAATGCGCCTGCAGCGCGCCGTGGTGGGTGCGCGGCTTCGTCACGCAGCGGGCGAGCGAGAGATAGCGCGAGCCATCCGGCAGCTCGGCGACCTGCGTCAGGATGCGATCCGGGCTCTCGAACGCCTCGTGGACGTTCCAGAGCGCGCAGGCGCCGCCGAAGCGGGCGAAATGGAAGCGCGTCGCGCTGTGGCGCTTCACGACGTTGCCGGCGCGGTCGACCTTGACGAAATAGACCGGCACCCCCTTCTCGTCCGGCCGCTGCAGGCTGGAAAGCCGGTGGCCGACCTGTTCGAGGCTGGCGCCGAACAGCCGGGCGAGGCGTTCGAGATCGTGGCGGGTCTCGCGCGCCGCCGCCAGGAAGCGGCGATAGGGCAGCATCAGCGCCGCAGCGGCATAGTTGGCGAGCGCGAGGCGGCAGATGTCCTCGGCGGCCGGGGAGGAAAGCCGCGCTTCGGCGATCACCGCGTCGATCGCCTCGGCCTGCTCCAGCATGCCGATCTGCCAGGCCATCATGAAGCTCGCCGTCGGCGGGTCGAGGTCGGTCCGGAGCGTCAGGACCCGCGCCGCGCGGTCGAACGCGCGCACCGGCGCATCGTCTTCCTCGGCATGGGCGATGCGGACATCGTGGCGCACCCGCAGGTGATCGACCATGAGCCCCGGCGCCAGTCCGACCGGGCGGCCGAGGCGCTCGGCGAGCGCTTCCGCCGCGCGGTCGATGCGGTCGACATAGTTGTCGGTGAACTGGAAGAAATCGCGCACCTCCTCGAACGGCGTCGCCCGCACGTCGAGACCGGCGCCGAGGCTGTCGTCGAGGGCGTTCAGCCGGTCGTGCAGCCGGCGATAGGCGCCGTGGAGATCGAGCAGCGCGCGGGCGAGCCAGGGCGCGGTCGACGTGGCCGCCTGGATCTCGGCGGGGCTCGCCGGGGTCGCCGCGAACACCGGATCGGCGAGCGCCTCCCTGAGCGCCGCGTTGAGGCGGCCCGGATCCTCCGCCGTGAACACGGCGACATCGATGCCGAAGCTTTCGCGCAGCGCCAGCAGCACCTGCGCCGTCAGCGGCCGCTGGTTGGTCTCGATCTGGCTGAGATAGGCGGTGGAGATGCCGAGCCGCTCGGCGAACTCGGTCTGGGTCCACCGGTCGCGCTCGCGCAGGCGGCGGAGCGCCTGTCCGGCAAAGAGCTTCTTGCGCATGGCCTCGGCCAAATCGAGGGGGGATGGGGACGCAGGTGCCGGGCAACGGCCGGACCGGCCCGAAACCGTGCCGCTCCGCGCCATCACGATGGTTTACCGGTCCGAACACGCGCTGCAAATGCCGAAAGCCGCGGCACGCCGCCGCTTTGGGTGCCGGACGCCTCAACAATAAGTCCAAGGCCGATCAGTCCGGGTTTCCGGGGAAACGGCCGAACGTGACGATGCGCCGGCTCCGGCGGGAAGACGTCAGCGCGCCTGCTCGATCTCGATCAGGGTGCCGTTGAAGTCCTTCGGGTGCAGGAACAGGACCGGCAGGCCGTGGGCGCCGGTCTTCGGCTTGCCCGAGCCCAGCACCCGGGCGCCCTCGGCGACCAGCCGGTCCCGGGCGGCGAGGATGTCGTCGACCTCGAAGCAGAGATGGTGGATGCCGCCGGCGGGGTTCTTCGCCAGGAAGCCGGCGATGGGGGAGTCTGCGCCGAGCGGCGCGAGCAGCTCGATCTTGGTGTTCGGCAACCGCACGAACACCACCGTCACCCCGTGCTCCGGCAGCGCCTCCGGCGCCGAGACGTCGGCGCCGAGCGGACCGGCATAGAGCGCCGCGGCGGCGGCAAGATCGGGCACCGCGATGGCGACGTGGTTCAGGCGGCCGATCATGGCATCTCCATTCGTTAGGCCGGCAAATCTCTTTCGTCAGGCATAGTCCGCCGGCTGCTTCTGGGCGTAGCCGAGCCGCGGGTTGAGCTCGTCGATCAGCGAGGCCGCCGCCTCCGGGATCACCGTGCCCGGCGGGTAGATCGCGCTGGCGCCGGCCTCGCGCAGGGCCTCGAAATCCTGGGGCGGGATGACGCCGCCAACCACGATCATGATGTCGCCGCGGCCGCGGGCCGCGAGCGCCGCCTTCAGCGCCGGCACCAGGGTGAGGTGGCCGGCGGCGAGCGACGACACGCCGACGATGTGGACCTTCTCCGCCACCGCGAGGTCTGCGGTCTCCTCCGGCGTCGCGAACAGCGGGCCGATCACCACGTCGAAGCCGAGGTCGGAGAACGCGGAGGCCACCACCTTCTGGCCGCGGTCGTGGCCGTCCTGGCCCATCTTGGCGACGAGGATGCGCGGCTTGCGGCCTTCGTCGCGCTCGAACTCCGCCACGAGCTGCCGGGTGCGCTCGACCGCGGCATTGTCGCCGCCGATCGCGCTCGAATAGATGCCGGAGATGCTGCGGATGGTGGCGGTGTGGCGGTTCCAGACCCGCTCCAGCGCGGCCGAGATTTCGCCCACCGTCGCCTTGGCGCGCGCCGCATCCACGGCGAGCGCCAGCAGATTGCCGTTTCCGCTCGCCGCCGAGGCCGACAGCGCGGCGAGCGCGACCTCCACCGCGGCGGGATCGCGCTCGGCCCTGAGCCGGCGAAGCTTCTCGATCTGCGCCGCGCGGACCGCCGAATTGTCGACCTTCAGCACGTCGAGCGGCGGCTCGTGCTCCAGACGGTAGCGGTTGACGCCGATCACCGACTGCGCGCCGGAATCGATCCGCGCCTGGGTGCGGGCCGCCGCCTCCTCGATCCGGAGCTTGGGGATGCCCCGCTCGATCGCCTTCGCCATGCCGCCGAGCGCCTCGACCTCGGCGATATGGGCGCGGGCGCGATCCGCCAGATCCGCCGTCAGCCGCTCGACATAATAGGAGCCGCCCCACGGATCGATGATGCGGGTGGTGCCGGATTCCTGCTGCAGCACGATCTGGGTGTTGCGGGCGATGCGGGCGGAGAAATCCGTCGGCAGCGCGAGCGCCTCGTCGAGGGCGTTGGTGTGGAGCGACTGGGTGTGGCCCTGGGTCGCCGCCATCGCCTCGATGCAGGTGCGGGTGACGTTGTTGAACACGTCCTGCGCCGTCAGCGACCAGCCGGAGGTCTGGGAATGGGTGCGCAGCGCCAGCGACTTCTCGAGCTTCGGCCCGAACGGGCGCACCAGCTCGGTCCACAGCAGCCGGGCGGCGCGCAGCTTCGCCACCTCCATGAAGAAGTTCATGCCAATCGCCCAGAAGAACGACAGGCGCGGCGCGAAGGCATCGATATCGAGGCCGGCGGCGAGGCCGGCGCGGATATATTCGACGCCGTCCGCCAGCGTGTAGGCGAGCTCCAGATCCTGCGTCGCCCCGGCTTCCTGCATGTGGTAGCCGGAGATCGAGATGGAGTTGAACTTCGGCATGTTCGCGCTCGTGAAGGCGAAGATGTCGGAGATGATGCGCATCGACGCCGCAGGCGGGTAGATATAGGTGTTGCGCACCATGAATTCTTTGAGGATGTCGTTCTGGATGGTGCCGGCGAGCTTGTCCGCCGACACGCCCTGCTCCTCCGCGGCGACGATATAGAGCGCCAGCACCGGCAGCACCGCGCCGTTCATCGTCATCGACACGCTCATCCGGTCGAGCGGAATGCCGGAGAACAGCGTGCGCATGTCGTAGATGGAATCGATCGCCACGCCGGCCATGCCGACATCGCCGGCGACTCGCGGATGGTCGGAATCGTAGCCGCGATGGGTGGCGAGATCGAACGCGACCGACAGGCCCTTCTGCCCGGCGGCGAGGTTGCGCCGGTAGAAGGCGTTGGAATCCTCGGCGGTGGAGAAGCCGGCATATTGCCGGATCGTCCAGGGCTGGTTGACGTACATCGTCGGATAGGGGCCGCGCACGAACGGCGGCAGCCCGGGGAAGCTGTCGACGAAGCCGAGCCCGGCGCGGTCGGCGGCGCGGTAGATCGGGGCGACGGCGATGCCTTCCGGCGTCTCCCAGCGCGCGGTGCCCGGCTGGGGCGCTGGCGGCAGGGCGGCCGGATCGAGGGCGATGGTGGAGAAATCCGGGATGCGGCTCATCGTGCGTCCTCCTCACGCGCTCTCGGCAGGGGCGGCATCCGGTGCGATGCCGACAGCGCGATGGATTTCGGACAGGAAGGCGACGAGATCGCCGCCCGCGAACAGGAATGCGCCGATGCCGGCGGTGCGAAGGGCCGCCTCGCGCTCTCCCGGCCGGCCGGCGAGCACGACGAGCGTGGCGCCGGCTTCGATGAAGGCACGGGCAGCGGCCTCGGCGACCGTCTCGTCCTTCCCCTCCGCGACCGGTGCCGCGTAGGTGTCGTCGCTGCCGCAGAGGCAGGCGACCGCCGCCCCGGAGGCGCGGAATCCGGCGACCAGCGCGGCGAGGTCCGCCTTGGCCTCGTTGCCGGACGCGGCGATGCCGCCGGCCTCGAACGCGGCGCGGGCGAAACCGGCGCGGGCGTTGAAGCTCACCGGTGAACCGAGGCCGGCAAGGAACACCGCCGCCGGCCGGCCGGTCGCAGCCGCGCTTGCCTCGGCGGCATCGCGAAGCCGCTCGAACGGTTCGGCGAGACGCGCGAACGCGAACGGGGGAAACGTGACGGCGCCCTCGCCCGGCGCTGCCGTGGGTTCGGGAGCCGGGAGCGGCTTCAGCACCGCGACGGGTGCCTCGGCGAGGGTCGGATATTCGCTGGTGCCGGTGATCTGCACCTTGCGGCGAGCGACGGCGGCGGACCGCGCCTCGCGGGTGCCGGCGAGCCGCTGCTGCCACGCACCGGAGGCGAGCGCTGCCGCCATGCCGCCGCCGGCCTCGATCTCCTGGAACAGGCGCCACGCGGCGGCCGCGAGCTCGTCGGTCAGCGCCTCGAAGCCGCCGGCGCCGGCCGCGGGATCGGCGACGCGCCAGAGATGGGCCTCTTCGGCGAGGATCGCCTGGGTGTTGCGGGCGAGGCGGCGGCCGAACCCGTCCGCCAGCCCGAGCGGCGCGGTATAGGGCAGCACGGTCAGGGCATCCGCCCCGCCGACCACGGCGGAGAACGCCGCGATGGTGCCGCGCAGCAGGTTGACCCAGGGATCGCGCCGGGTCGTCGCGCGCCAGGCCGTCTCGGCCAGCAGCCGGATCGGCTTCGGGTCGAGGCCGCACGCCCGCTCCACCGCGGCCCACAGCCGGCGGAAGGCGCGGAACTTCGCGACGGTGAGGAATTCGTCGGTGTCGGCGACGAGCAGGAAGACCAGCGCGTCGCGGGCGCGATCGAGCGGAACGCCGCCGGCCTCGAGCGCCCGGAGATAGGCGACGCCGGTGCCGAGCGCGGCGGCGAGTTCCTGCGCTTCCGCCGCGCCGGCTTCGTGATGGGGCCGGGTGTCGACGGTCAGCACCGAGCCGGCGAAACCGCGCCCAATGAGCGGCAGGGCGGCTTCGGCAATCCGCCGCTCCATCTCCGGCCATGCCGCGGGCAGATGGGCGGTGCGCACCGCGTCGCCCAGCGGATCGAGGCCGAAATCGATCGTGAGCGCCGTCGGATCGAGGCCGCGCCGTTCCGCCAGTTCGGCGATGGCCGCCCGCGGCCCGTGCCCGGCGAACGGCGCCGTCTCCAGCCGGAGGGCAATGAGATCGAGATGAACGCCGGCGAGCGCGAGATCCAGCGCCTCGATGTCCGCCTCGCCGAGCCCGAAGCCACGGGCGCCCGCCGCGCCGGCGAAGCTCAGCACCAGCCCGCCCGCGCCGTTTTCGAGATCGTCGAGCGCGAGGCGGTTGGCCTCGTCGACATCCGGATGGTCGATGCGCTGCATCACCGTCCACGGGCCGGAGGCGGCGCGCAGAGCGCGCGGCACGTCGCCCTCGGCCTTCGGATAGAGCGGCGCGATCCTGAGGCCGTCGAAGGTGCGCGACGTCAGCACGCGGTCGAAATCGGCGCCCTTCAGCACCTTGTCGACCAGCGCGCGCCAGCGGGCGGCCTCGCCCGTGGCCTCGATTCCGGCATCGTCCGCGAGATCGGTCATGGCCTCTCCAATCGCGTTTGAACCGCGCATCCGCTTTCGGCCCCGCCGGGGCAAGGGTGTCCTGCCGTTCGGATCGCGACGATCCGAACGGGACATGCCCGCGCCGGGCATCGAGGCCGGGCCGCTGCCTGCCGCAGCCTTGAACTCAGGCCGCGAATTCCAGGATCACGGCGTCGACCGGCAGGCTGTCGCCTTCCTTGGCGACGAGGCGGGAGACGGTGGCGTCGCGTTCCGCGCGCAGCACGTTTTCCATCTTCATCGCCTCGACCACCGCGAGCGGCTCGCCGACCTTCACGTCCTGGCCTTCCTTGACGAGCAGGGCGCGCACCAGGCCGGGCATCGGGCAGAGCAGGTTCTTGCCGGCACCGGCTTCGACCTTCTCCGGCATCAGCAGCGCGAGTTCGGCCTCGCGACGGGTATAGACCCGGGCGTCGCTCGCCATGCCGGCGTGGGAAATGGCGACGCCGTTCAGGATCGGCCGCACGTCGGCCGCCAGCGGCTTGCCGTCGATGCTGCCGTGCCAGACCCGCTCGCCCGGCCGCCACGACGAGGTGACGGCGATTTCGGCGCCGAGGTCGGTCCTGAGCCGCAGCGCATGGGGATCGGCGCCGTCCACCACGGTCACGGCATGATGCGCGGCCCCGAGCGCGACGACGCGCTCGGCATCGAAACGTACATAATCGGGGGCGCGGAGCTGGCCGGAGATACGGCGCTTGCGCACGTTGAGGGCGTTGTCGACAGCCACGGCGATGGCGATGAACGGCAGCGCCGCCTCGCCCGCCGGCGGCTGCGGCTGGAAGCCGTTCGGAAATTCCTCGGCGATGAAGGCGGTCGAAAGCCGGCCCTCGCGCCAGCGCGGATGGTGCATCAGCGCGGAGACGAACGGGATGTTGTGGCGGATGCCGTCGATGG
>JAEZMP010000093.1 GCA_023442215.1 Pseudomonadota bacterium | reverse complement strand
GCCGTCTGGCTCGACCTCGTGTCGCAGAAGCTGATCCGCAGCGCCGGTCAGCGTTCGGCCCGGACGGGAGCTGCGGCATGATCCGCCTGACCGGGAAGGCGATCACCAAGCGCTATGGCGCGACCCGCGCGCTGGACGGCCTCGATCTCGACCTCACATCGGGCGAGATCATCGGCATCGCCGGGCCGAACGGCGCCGGCAAGTGCACGCTGATGCGGATGCTCGCGGGCGAAGAGAAAGCCGACAGCGGCGAGATCGTGCTGATGCGCCCGGACGGGCCGGTGCAGGACGTCTGGCGCCGCGTCGCGGTCGTGCATCAGGAGCCGCATGTCTGGCCGAACATGACCGTCGAGCAGAACCTCGCGGTCGGCCGCGAGGGGCGCTGGTTCGGCCGCGTCGCGCCGGATCCGGCCGCGGCCGCCGCGGTGCTCGAACGCCTCGGCATCGCGCAGTTCGCGCACTATGAACTCGCCGATCTCTCGCTCGCGGTCCAGCAGCGCGTTGAGATCGCACGCGCGATGCTCAGCGATGCGGACGTCTATCTGTTCGACGAGCCGAATTCGGCCCTGACCGAGCAGGAATCCGAGGCGCTGTTCGTCACCATGAGTGAACTGGCCGCCGACGATCGCATCGTCCTGCTCATCACCCACCGCCTCAACGATTTCGTGCGTAGCTGCCAGCGCGTTCTGGTGCTTCGCGACGGGCGGATCAACCACGAGATCAAGGGCGAGGCGATCAGCGAGACGGCGATCGCCGCGCAGCTCACCGCCACGCACGCGCCGCACCATGCCGCGGACGCGCCGTCCGGGCGGGCACTTAGATCGGCCGGATCGTCGAAGCCGGTGCTGCGGCTCGACCGCTGCTCGGACCGCCACGGCGCGTTCCGCGAGGTGTCCATCGACCTCATGCCCGGCCGCGTCGTCGCGCTCTCCGGCGTGGAGGGCTCCGGCGCGCGCGAGCTTGCCCAGGCGATCGGCGCCTTCCGTCCGATGCAGGGTGCCGACGGGGCGAGGCTCCGCTTCGCCGCCTCCGTCTCCTATCTGGCGGCGAGCCGGCGCCATACGGTGTTTCACAACATGACGGTCGGCGAGAACCTGGCCGCCCGGCTTGGCAGCAACGTGATCGGGGGGCGCGGGCGGCTGCTCGACCCCGCGCGGATCGAAGCGCTCGCGCGGCGCAGCGTCGCCCGCTACCGCGTCAAGACCGGCGGAACGGATCTGCCCATCACCGCCCTCAGCGGCGGCAACCAGCAGAAGGTCGTGCTCGGCGCGGCGATGGAACAGAACACGGACATCATCGTCATCGAGGAGCCGACGCGCGGCGTCGACATCTCCAGCAAGGCCGACATCTACGAACTGCTGCGCGACTTCGCGGCCGAAGGCCGGTCGGTCGTGGTGTTCTGCACGGAAGTGCAGGAGATTTTCGACGCGGCCGACGAGGTCGTGGTGCTGTCGCGCGGCGCGGTCGTCGGCCGGATCGACATGGACGGCGTCTCCGACATCCCGAGCCTCGCCGACATCCTCGCGCGCTACGAGAGCGGTACGGAAATGGCGCAGGCGGGCTGACGCGCGCGCCGTCTCCCGGCGCTCGTGGGCGCATTCCGAGCAAACCGTCTTATGCGTCAGGCGACAACGCGGCTCGCTGGTGAAGACAATCCACCCGGTCGCGGCGGAAAAGCACTGCCGCCTGGCTGGAAACGAACGCTCGTGGCGCACGCGCAGGCCGACGGGTTCCGGTCCGGGGGCCGACGGGGTAGTCGCGGCCTGTTCGCGTTCGCGGGCGGCGCAGCGGGGCTCGACGAGATGGTCCCGCGCTCGTCAAGCGACGTCCCCGAAGAGAGCCCGGATGATCGGGGATGAAGGCCTCTGGCGGGAAGCGTCCGGTTGAGGCGTAACCCGGCTATCCTTGGGGCGATCACAAACCGCGGGGAGATCACGCCGCGGGGAGATCACGAAGCCGATCGGCGGCGGTTGGCCAAGCACATTCGGCCAAAAACGCTCGACCGGGCCCGTTCGCCCCGGCTTCATGGCGAAGCATGCCGGGACTCGTTCCGGTGCCGGCACAGTCTATTTGCAGCTTCAGACGCCGAGAACGGAGCGAGCGTTATGACTTCGCGTTCTTGCGTGCCGGCTTCGGAGCGGTCGCTGCGGCCTCGGCCGCCTCTTTTGCCAGCCGGGCCTCGCGAAGACGTGCGGTCTTCGCCTGACGAAGCGAGGCTTCCTGTTCGATCATCGATCTGGCGATCCGCGAGACGGCGTCAGCCTTGCTCTCGGTCTGGGACAGTTTTGGCTTGAAAACCGTGTCGCGCGTGAGCGTCGTCATGTTTCACTCCCTTCGGAAAAATAAAAAAGGCCGGGTTTCCCCGGCCTTCCCAAGATTGCCTCAACGGCACCTGCCAGTACATCCGTGGTCAGAGGCCGGAGCCAATCCTCACGCAGCCTGAAGGCTGCCGGCCGAGCTCTTGCCGCTCCGACGGTCAGTCTCGATCTCGTAGGAGATCTTCTGACCCTCGTTCAGGCCGAACATGCCAGCCCGCTCCACCGCCGAGATATGAACGAACACGTCCGGTCCGCCATTATCGGGCTGAATGAAGCCGAAGCCCTTCTGACTGTTGAACCACTTCACAACACCTGTCGCCACGGCGATATATCCTTCAGTCGACATAGAAATTCGATCGCTCGCAAGACTGCAAGCGTCACGTTGACATCGATTTGAGAGGAAGTTCGCTCTGGCGCAATTAGCGCGAAACAAAGTTCAACGTACAAGATCGATGCTTCATCGTACACAGGGCTGCTCGATAAAACAACCCTGTGTAGGATTTATTTTTACTCGGCGCTCGGAGCCAGCGGCCGGGCGGGGCCACGGCCGGTCATCGGCTTCTTTTTCGGCGCGGCGATGAGGCCGTCTCTCACGGCCTGCTTGCGAGCGGCCTTCCTGGCACGCCGTATAGCCTCGGCATCTTCGCGGTTGCGCCGCTCAGAGGGCTTTTCATAAGCCCGCCGGGCCTTCATTTCCCGGAAGATGCCCTCGCGCTGCATCTTCTTCTTCAGAACTCTCAACGCCTGGTCGACATTGTTGTCGCGTACGAGAACCTGCAAATCCTGTCCGATCACATGCAGCCGAACTGCTGGTTTGGAAAGACTCGTCAAAAGCGACGGTCAAGCCGTCTATATGGCGCACAGCCGGGCGATTGGAAAGAGCTATCCGGGACAGAATGCGATCTGACCGTTCTGCCGCGGCCTTGTTCGTATGGCCGGGCCACGGCGGCCGCGCGTCCGATCCGTCTTCGTGCCGCGGTTCCAATGGGGTCGCGGACGGTCTGGAAGCTGCCAAGTCCTTGTCATTTTGCAGTGCAGCACGACATTGCTGCAAGTGCGTTAGTTCCATCGCCGCCCTTCCGGCGCGCAACAAGGACGCTTCGCTTGGCACATCTCCAGGATACGCTTGCCCGCCTTGCCACCTTGCGTCGCCAAGGCGGCCCTTTTACCGCGGATGCGTCGAACGGCGGGCGTACGCCTGCCGGCCGCCTGTCGGCGATTTCTGATTTCGGCGCAAATCCGGGGGCTTTGAAAGCGTATGTCTACCTGCCGACCGACATCCGGCCGGGGGCGCCGCTTGTCGTCGTGCTGCATGGCTGCACGCAGAACGCAGCCGCATACGATCACCATTCCGGCTGGTCGGAACTTGCCGACCGGGCCGGCTTCGCGCTGCTCTATCCCGAGCAGCAGCCCGTCAATAATCCCAACCTGTGCTTCAACTGGTTCCAGCCGGCAGATTCGCGCCGCAACCAGGGCGAGGCGCTTTCGATCCGCCAGATGATCGAGGCGACGATCCTTGCCCATGATCTCGACCGCAGCAGGGTCTTCGTCACCGGCCTGTCGGCAGGTGGCGCGATGGCCGGCGTCATGCTCGCGACCTATCCGGAGGTGTTCGCCGGCGGCGGCATCATCGCTGGTCTCGCTTACGGCCGGGCCGCCAACGTCGCCGAGGCTTTCAGCTGCATGCAGGGCCGTGGCTCGCCTTCCGAGGATGAACTCTTCCAACTCCTGCGCAGCGCATCCGGCCACGCCGGTCCATGGCCGAAGGTCACCATCTGGCAAGGCCTGGCCGATCACACCGTCGCCCCGTCCAATGCCGAGGAAATCGCCGCGCAATGGCGACGTATGCATGGGCTCACCCCCGCCGCGACATGGACGGAAACGCAAGGAGCGCGCTCGAGACGGATCTGGTGCAATGCCGCCGGCCGGGCGGTCGTCGAGCTCAACACGGTCGCGGCCATGGGCCATGGCACGCCGCTCGGCGACGGACTGGGCACGCCCGGGCCCTACATGCTCGACGTCGGCATCTCGTCGACCCGGGAAATCGCCGGCTTCTGGGGCCTCGTCGCTGCCGAGGAGTTGTCGCCGGGCGTAGTTCCGGACGTTTCCAGATCCCCTTCCGTCGCCGTTCTTTCAGGCGAGGGGAGCCCTTCGCGCCCGCATGAACCGGGCCCGGGAGAAGCGGGCGCGGGAGAACAGGGCCTCGCCGCCATTCGCCCCTGGATGCATTCCTCGGGTGAGGGCAGGGCGCCGGTGCGCGCGGTCATCGAAAGCGCACTGCGTCGTGCGGGTCTGATGCGCTGAAGTGGCCGTCAGCCCCACACGATTAGGTACAGAATTCCTTTCGCGCAACTTTACGATGCCGTGGCAAAAGTGCGTCGCTAAAGAGAATTTTCAGTGGCGTTTCGCAATCCCGACAGCGTTGCGCAATCACGGTTGCCGATCGATCACGCGTCCCGTCAAAACCGATGTGAATGCCGGCTTCCGGATTCTGTAGGTTCGTGGGGGATTATTTCCCTTTCGGGCAGCCAGTTCGGATGACCGCTTGTATCGCTCGGTGGGGACTGCACGCATGAAACGCCCTGGGTTTGAGAACGGCCGGATTCTGCCCAAGAACATGGCTGTGAAGCAATCTGCCGGCTCTAAGGGCCGCAAACCTGGGAATATCGCCCGCAACCGTCTTCTGTTGACATCCGCGCTCGTACCCATGGCGATGTGGGTACTTGCCGGAAGCGCCGTTCACGCACAGCAGGCCACCCCCATGGACTCCTTGGCCGGAGGCCTCGGAGGCAGCGGCGTCACCAACGGCGGTGGCGGCGGCGGCGGCGGCTTGGGTGGCGGCGGCGGCGGTGGCGGCAGCACGGGTGGCGGTCCGGGCGGGAGTGCCGGCTATGACGCCGCGCCGAGTGCGGGAGGGGCCGGCATGTTCTCCGGACAGGCTGGCTCGGGAGGAACCGGCGGCTACGGTACGGCTGGCGCCGGGGGAGCGGGGTACACAGGGTCCGGGAGTGGTGGAACCGGCGGAACAAGCGGAGGCGCTGCGACATCCACCGGCGGCGGCGGCGGTGGCGGTGGCGGTGGCGCGCACGGCTACGTTGCCCAGGTCCTTCCGACGGTTAGCGTAACAGGCGGGGCAGGCGGTGCCGGCGGACAAAGCCTGGTTGGCGGCGGCGGCGGCGGCGGTGGCGGCGGTGGCTTCGGCGCTATCGTGCAGGCGAGCGGCGATCTTGGTCGACTGGATCAGGCACTGACCGGCGGCGCTGGCGGCAACGGGGGGCGGGCTGTTTCGGCCGGCAACGGCGGCGCAGGCGGCGGCGGCCTGTATATCGATGTCACCGGAGGCACGCCGGGTCTGGAGGTCGCATCCACAGTCACCGGCGGCGCCGGCGGAAATGGTGGCGCGACGATCCAGAGCGGCGACATCGGCTTTGGTGGCGCTGGCGGTTCAGGTATTTTTGTCTCGAACAGTTCAAGCAATCCGCTGATCCTTAGCTTGACTTCAGGCGCTGATGTGATCGGCGGCAACGGCGGTACTGGACGCTCTAATAGTTCCAGCGGTGGGATTGGTATCGGCGGCTCTAATTTATCCGTCATCCTCGCACCGACTGCTATCGTCAGCGGCGGCCTGAATGGAAACGGCTCGCGCGCGAACGCGTTCCAGTTTACATCCGGCGATAATACCCTGACGCTTCAGGGCAATGGTGGCACCTCGGGCCAAACCTATGCGAACATCATAGGTGATGTAGTGGGCGCGACCGCGGCCGGCGCGACCAACACAGTAAAGTTGACCGGAGCCGGCGGCGTGTTCGACGGCGAGAACATCGACGGTAACAGCGGCGGGCAGTTCAAGAATTTCAGGTCATTCACGGTCGACACGTCCGGCACGTGGATCATTGACGGAATGGCCGCTTATACGAACCAAACGGTTTGGCCCGTTGTTACGGTAGATAGCGGCACCCTGCAGCTTGGCTCGTCTACCGGGCCCGGGGGCATCCTGGGTGAGGTCGTTGTCAACAACGGCGGGACACTGTCCTCGGACCCGAGTGGAACCTATCCCGCTGGTGTTTACAGAAATCTGACGATCAACAACGGCGGCGTCCTGCAGGTGACCGCCGCTGGTTCCAACGTTGCTCTGACAGGGAGCGCCGGGAGCGCCGGCGGGGAGATATTTCTGAGCAGCGGAGCCATCGTCAACGTCACGCTCGGCGCGCCGACGACGACAGCCCTCATCGCATCGGGGGGGACGATGACGGTGGATGGTACGCTGAACATTACAGACAATGGCTCTATGGCGATCGGCACCTATCTGCTGTTCGACTCCTGGGGCATCACCAACAATGTCATTACGATCGGTAGTGCTCCGTCTGATTTCGACTATACGATTAATGCGACAGCGCTCCAGGTTAGTCTGGTCGTCACCGAAGGCGGCCTTTACTGGAATGGCACGACGACATCGGGCTCGGGTCCTGTTGCGGGCGGGGACGGGACTTGGACGGCGGATACGTCGGTCCTGAACTGGACGAACGCAGGCGGGACAACGCACGTCGCCACGAATCCCAACACTGCGGCGATCTTCGCGGGAACGGCCGGGACGGTGACGATCGACACGTCGAACGGGACGGTTGGTGCGAAGAGCCTGAAGTTCCTGACGTCGGGCTACACCATCGGCGGTGGGGTTCTGACGCTGGCCGACAGCTCTGCCGCGCCGAAGGTGAACGTGGACGGTCCGACGACGACGGCGACGATTTCGTCGTCGATCACGGGCGCGGACGGGCTTGAGAAGATCGGCGACGGCACGCTGGTTCTCGCCGGGGCGAACACCTACACGGGCGGCACGACGGTGACGGCGGGTATCCTGCAGCTCGGCAACGTGTCGGGCGTCGGATCGG
>JAEZMP010000078.1 GCA_023442215.1 Pseudomonadota bacterium | reverse complement strand
CAGCGCTCCAGCGTGCGCGCCAGAATGTCGGCACAGGTCGCCGCAACCGTGATGGGTCGGCCGCGCATCGAACCGGAATTGTCGAGCAACAGCGTCACGACGGTATCGCGGAAGGCGGTGTCGAGTTCGTGCTTGAAGGCGAGCGGCTGCATCGGATCGATGACGACGCGGGTCAGGCGCGCGGTATCGAGCCAGCCTTCTTCCTGATCGAACTGCCAGGAGCGGTTCTGCTTGGCCATAAGCCGGCGCTGCAGCCGGTTCGCGAGCCGCGCCACGACGCCCTGGAGGTGCGAGATCTGCTTGTCGAGGAAACCGCGCAGCCGGTCGAGTTCGGCGCTGTCGCAGAGGTCTTCGGCCTTGACGGTCTCGTCGAACTTGGTGGTGAAGACCTTGTACTCGACCTCGGGGCGCCGGTTCGAGAACGGATAGTCGTTGCGCGGCGTCTCGCCGGCATCGGTGCTGTCGTCGGCATCCTCCTCCGACAGCTCGCGCTCCATGGTCTCGCTCGATTCCGATTCGCCGGCATCCTCCTCGACCGAGCCGGCCTCGGCCTCCTCGGCGGCGGTGGATTCGCTCGTCTCGGCCTCGCCGCCCTGCTGCTCGCTCTCTTCGCCTTCGCCCTCGGAATCCTCCTGGCTCTCGGAGGTCTCGTCGCTCTCCTCCGGCTCGCCCTGGGCCTCCTCCGCCATGTCGAGTGAGACGAGAAGGTCCCTGACGCCGGCCGCGAAGCGCTTCTGGTCGTCGATGGTCGACAGCAGACTGTCGAGATTGCCGCCCGCCTTCTCCTCGATCCACGGCCGCCACAGGTCGACGAGGCGGCGCGCCTCGTCCGGGGGCGCCGCGCCGGTCAGGCGCTCGCGCACCATCAGCGCCAGTGCGTCCTCGATGGGCGCATCGGCCCTGTCGGTGACGTCGGCATAGTTGCCGCGGTGATAGCGGTCCTTGAGCATCGCCGTGAGGTTCTCGGCGACGCCCGCCATGCGGCGGGAGCCGACGGCCTCGCAGCGCGCCTGCTCGACGGCATCGAACACCGCGCGCGCATCGCGGCCCTCGGGGCTGAGAGAACGGTGCAGCTTGGCATCATGACAGGCGATGCGCAGCGCCATGGCATCGCCGATGCCGCGGGTGATGGCGAGGTCTTGCCGCGTCGGCCGCCGCGGCGGCTCGGGCAAACGCGCGGTGTGCCCGACGAGCCCCGGCCGCTCGGCGGCGAAGTTCACCTCAAGCTCGGCGTCGCGGGAGATCGCGCGCATCGCGCCGGTCACGGCGCGCTTGAACGGTTCTGTCGGGGTCTGGTCCTTCGACGGGCGCATGGGGGTGGCCGTCCTTCTTTCAACGATCGCGTCAGCCGCCGGGCGGGACCCGAGGATCGGGCCGGGCCGCCCGGCGACAGGTTCGTTCCGCGGCTCAGCTCATCACGACGTTGGCGGCGGATTCCGGCAGCTCCGCGCCGAAGCAGCGCTGGTAGAATTCCGCCACGAGCGGACGCTCGGTCTCGTCGCACTTGTTGAGGAACGTCAGCCGGAACGCGAAGCCGACATCGCCGAAGATCGACGCGTTCTCGGCCCACGTGATGACCGTGCGCGGGCTCATGACGGTCGAGAGATCGCCGTTCATGAAGGCGTTGCGGGTCATGTCGGCGAGGCGGACCATGCGCGACACCGTCTCGCGGCCCTTCTCGTCCTTGCGGAAGGCCGGCGACTTGGCGAGCACGATGTCGGTCTCGCGGTCGTGGGGCAGGTAGTTCAGCACGGTCACGATGGACCAGCGGTCCATCTGGCCCTGATTGATCTGCTGGGGGCCGTGAAAGAGGCCCGAGGTGTCGCCGAGGCCGACCGTATTCGCCGTCGCGAACAGCCGGAAGGCCGGATGCGGGCGAATGACGCGGTTCTGGTCCAGAAGCGTCAGGCGGCCGGATTGCTCCAGCACGCGCTGGATGACGAACATCACGTCCGGCCGGCCGGCGTCGTATTCGTCGAACACGAGGGCGGTGTTGGTCTGGAGCGCCCACGGCAGGATGCCGTCGCGGAACTCCGTGATCTGCTTGCCGTCCTTCAGCACGATCGCGTCCTTGCCGACGAGGTCGATACGGCTGATGTGGCTGTCGAGATTTACGCGCACGCACGGCCAGTTGAGCCGGGCCGCGACCTGCTCGATATGCGTCGACTTTCCGGTGCCGTGATAGCCGGTCACCATGACGCGGCGATTGTGGGCGAAGCCGGCGAGAATGGCGAGCGTGGTGGTGCGGTCGAACAGGTAGTCCGGGTCGAAGTCCGGCACATATTCGTTCGGCTCGGAGAAGGCCGGCACTTCGAGGTCGGTGTCGAGGCCGAACACCTCTCGAACGGCGACCGTCTTGTCGGGCAGGCCACTCGGGGCGGCGGATGTCTTGGTCGCCACGGCGGCGGCCTCAAGGGCGGGAGCGGTCATCGGGCCTCCGTGACACCGCCATCATCGGGCAATCGCGGCGTCGGTTCGCTTGGTTTTCAGGGCATGGACCGTTCGCACGGGAACGGCGCCCCTTTCTTGTTGGGACACAAAACGGATCCGCCGGGTGCGCACCCCGGGAAGCCGTCCGGTGCTTCGATCTTGCCGGGCGGCGCCCGGGAGGGGGTGCCCGTCCGTCGGAAATGCCCGGCCGCGGCAACGCTTCATCGAAGCCTTCGCCGCCGCGCGTTCCAGTTTCCGCCCGGACTATCCTCCGTCCGGGCCGCCGGCTCCAGCAGAATGTTGCCGTATCCAATCATACCTCGTTCGCGCCGGTGGGTTCCAGACATACGGACGAATGGTCGCGACGGATCGCACACGCCCTGCCGGCATCGCGCATCGCGCGCTCAGCAGAACCCCCCGTTCTTCAGCACGCCATAAGCCTGGATCACGTGGCGCAGGTGCTCTTCCGACGACCGGTCGCCGCCGTTCGCATCCGGGTGGTGGCGCTTCACC
>JAEZMP010000057.1 GCA_023442215.1 Pseudomonadota bacterium | reverse complement strand
AACGACGGCGATGTGACGCTGTTCAAGTTTAACGTGTAGCCGAAAGTCTTCATGAGGTAGTCAACATGATCCCCGAAGGCAGATATGTCATCGGGGATTTTTGATTGTCCTTTGACAGCATGAGAAGCAGCTTTGTGGGTCATTCTGATGGAGCGAAGCGACTGAAGAATCTGTATATGATACCTTTACTGCTTTACAGCTTCTTCACTTTATTCAAAGTAGTGTCTTTCACTTTTGTCATGCTGAAAGAGCGCAGCGACTGAAGCATCCCATGGCAAAACCCACCTGACTATTTCTCTTCGTAGTCATCGCTTCGCTCTCACTACGTAAAGGACTCATTATCTGAAATAGTCGCTTATCATAATTATGACCTAACCATCGCTATCGGCAATATCAAACTCAGCCGCCGCCGCCACGCTGCCGCCGTCACCGTAAAACGTCTTAATGATCCGATAATGGCCGGGCAACAGCCCCTCGTAGTAAAATCCGAGCGAAAAATCGTCTTCGCTGGTGCCGTTCGGCGGCAGAATTATGCCGATAGCTTCCCAAGCCGCGCTTTCGTTTATCGGAACCACATACCACATGTCATCGCTGGCAATTTCCAAATGCGGGTCTTTCCCAAACACATATTCAACATCCGTGGCATTCGCGCATTCGATCGTGAGCGAGTCTGTCTTTGTGGTCACTGTTTCGTCTTTTATGCGCATGGTAATGCCTGTATCGGCCAAGTCACCGTATTCTGATTTTTCCAGACTCTCCACGTTGATTTGCGTCGCACAAGCTGCCAGCGTAAGCGTTAATATCACCGCTAATAATAAGACACTTATTTTTGGTTTCATGACCCGACTCCTTTTAAACATTCTATTCATAAGACTTAAGCAGCCAGCGGTTTGTTCCAAGCGATTTTTCATTTCCCGGGAAGACAGTGCGCAATGCCGGATGAGAGCATAAAAAATCCCCGCCGATTCATTGATCAACGGGGATTCGAATGATTCGATTACATCTTTTCCGGCTCTTCCACCGTCTCATCCTCGGTGAGCGTCACGCTCTTCATCACCTGAGGCTCAAGCGGCCTGTCGGAGGGGTTCGTCTCGGTCGCCGCAATCGCGTCCACCACGTCCATGCCCTCTACCACACGGCCAAACGCCGCGTACTGCTTATCAAGAAACTTAGCGTCCGCGTGGCAAATGAAGAACTGGCTGCCCGCCGAGTTCATCGCGTTTGAGCGCGCCATCGAAATCACGCCGCGCTCGTGGCTCAGTGTGTTATCAACGCCGTTCGCCGCAAACTCACCCTTTATCGCGTAACCGGGGCCGCCCGTGCCGCTGCCTTTGGGGCACCCGCCCTGAATCATAAACCCGCTGATCACGCGGTGAAAGATGAGCCCGTTGTAATACCCTTGCGCCACAAGGCTTTTAAAGTTCTTCACCGTGTTCGGCGCGTGCTCGGGCAGCATTTCTATTGATATTTTCTTTCCGTCTGCCATTTCAATGATGACCATAGTTTCCTCTTCTTATGTGTAGTTATTTTGCGAATGTCCTCACGCGGATCACGCTGCCCACAGCCTTGATCTTCTCGATGGTATGCGCATCCACGGTCTCGTCAAGGTTGATCACGGTATACGCGATCTCGCCCTTGGATTTGTTGACCATGTCCGTGATGTTTGCGCCCGATTCGGCAAGCAGCGCGGTGATCTGCCCGACCATGCCGGTGACGTTGCTGTGGATCACGGCCACGCGGAATTTGCCCGTAAACGGCAGCACGGCATTGGGCATGTTGACCGAATTGACGATCTTGCCCATTTCGAGGTAATCCCTTAACTCCGTGGCCGCCATTACGGCACAATTTTCCTCGGATTCGGGTGTGGAGGCCCCAAGATGCGGAATGCTGATTACGTTGTCGTACGCCAGCAGCTTGTCGTTCGGGAAATCCGTCACATAGCGGTTAATCTTTTTGTTGTCGAGCGCGTCGTATAGCGCCTCGTAATCGATGAGCCCGTTCCTCGCAAAGTTCAGCAGAATTACGTTCTGTTTCATTTTTGCGATTTCCGCAGCTCCGATAAAGCTCTTGGTCTGGTCCATAAGCGGAATATGCAGCGTGATGTAGTCCGCATTCACAAGCACGCTGTCCAGGCTGATCGCGCGCTGTACATCATGGTCAAGGCCCCAAGCGGACTCGATTGATATGTACGGGTCGTATCCGATTACGCGCATCCCGAGAGACCGGGCGGCATTGGCCACCATCACGCCAATTGCGCCAAGACCGATGACGCCGAGCGTCTTGCCTTCAATTTCCGGGCCCACAAACTGATTTTTGCCCTTTTCCACAAGGGGCAGCACCTCATCGCCCTTGCCTTTAAGAGATTTGACCCATTCGCTGGCTTCAATGATGTTGCGGCTCGCAATCAGCATGCCTGCCAGCACAAGCTCTTTCACGCCGTTGGCGTTGGCTCCCGGGGTATTGAACACCACGATGCCCTTTTTCGCACAAGCGTCTACGGGAATGTTGTTAACACCCGCGCCCGCGCGCGCTATCGCGAGCAGGCTCTCCGGCATATCAAGATCGTGGCATTTGGCGGATCTCACAAGTATTGCATCATAATCGCTGACATCTTCGCTGATCTCGTATCTATCGTTCGGCAGATACTCATAAACCACATTCGATATCGAATTCAGCCTTTTAATTTTAAACATAGTATTCGCTCCTTAAGCTTCCCTTACGCGTTCTTTTCGAATTCTTTCATGAAGTCGATCAAAGCCTGCACACCCTCAATCGGCATCGCGTTGTAAATGCTGGCTCTCATGCCGCCCACGCTTCTGTGCCCCTTGATATT
>JAEZMP010000054.1 GCA_023442215.1 Pseudomonadota bacterium | reverse complement strand
ACAGGGCGCCGTGCGGCGGCGAACAGGATCGCGACGGAGAACGCCACCAGCAGGATGGTGTCGAGGCCGCGCGGCAGGATCCCGATCCCGCCATAGGCGCTGCAATAGGAGGCGAGGCCGAGCCCCGCGCAATAGGGCAGGAGCCACCACGCCTGCGCCAGATCGAGATCGTGAAGCCCGTGTTTCAGGCCGCGGCCGAGGAAGAGGACGAGGCCGACGAGAAGGCAGAGGCCGAGCCGCCACACCGTGTCCCAGCCGCCCCAGTAGATGACGCGAGGGGCGACGGCGAAGGCTGCCGGCGCGACGAGGGGTCCGGCCGGCACCCGGAAGGGCCGCGGGCGGTCGGGGTCGATGCGCCGCAGGCCGAGCAGCACGACGGGCCCGACCGCGAACGACAGGGTGACGGCCGCGCCGCAGATCTGCAGCAGTTCCTCGAACGGGATGAACAGGAACATCAGCGTCGAGACGACCAGATTGAGAAGCAGCGCCGCGCTCGGGACGCCGCGGTCGGACAGGGTGGCGACGCGGCCGGGAAAGAAGCCGTTCTCACTGAGCGCGTAGGAAAGCCGCGCATTCGAGCCGACGGAGACGAGCGCGCCGCCGAACGGCCCCACCACCGCACCGAGATTGATGAGCCGCGCGACCCAGACGAGCCCGAGCCCGGAGGCGACCGCGCCGATGGCGCCGAACGTGCCGGTGACGTTGAGCTTGTCCCAGCCGTTGGCGATGTCCGCCGGGTTCAGCGCGCCGATGAAGGCGAGTTGCAGGCCGCCATAGACCAGAAAGCAGATGACGACCGACAGGAGCAGCGCGACCGGCACGGTGAAGCCGGGATTGCGGGTTTCGCCGGCGAGATCGATGGTGTGGCGGAAGCCGATATAGGAGACGATCACCCCGCCGCTCGACACGGCGCTGAAAACGCCCTGCATGCCGTGCGGTGCGAAGCCGCCGGCCGCGGTGAAATTGGCCGGTTCGAAGCTGGTGATGATCAGCATCACGATGACGACGACCGGAATGACCAGCTTGATCCAGGTCAGTCCGGAATTGATCCGCGCGAACAGCTTCACGCCGTAATAGTTGATGAGCGTGAACAGGCCGACCATCGCGATGGCGATCGCAAGGCCGAAGCCGGAAAGGTTGTTCGATCCGGCCTGCTCGAGCGCGGGAAAGTGCGGCCCGAGATAGCGCAGGGTCGCCTCGACCTCGATCGGCGCCGCGGCGCTGTAGCCGACCCAGGCGCTCCACCCCATCACCATCGCCACCGTCTTGCCGTGGCTGAACTGCGGCAGCCGGCCGAGCCCGCCGGCGACCGGCAGCATCGCGGAAACCTCGGCGAAGGTGAGCGCGAGCAGGAACATCGCCGCGCCGCCGATGACCCAGGCGAGGATCGCCGCCGGCCCGGCGAGCTGCACCGCCTGGAGCGGTGCGAACAGCCACCCGGAGCCGATCACGCCGCTCACGCCGATGAAGGTCAGGCCGAGAAGCCCGATCTCGCGCTGCATTTTCATTGCTGACTGCCCCAGTCGTCTCGGTCCGCGCGCGGCCCGCCGGCCCCAATCGGCGTCACCTTAGTCGCCGCGGCACACCACGTCGGCGTCGAAATTTGGTGGGATGGGCGTTCACGATTGGAGAAAGGCGCGCACGCCGTCGGCGACGATCTGAACCGCCAGCGCGGCGAGCAGCACGCCGAGCAGGCGTGTCGCGATCACGCGGCCGGTTTCGCCGATGAACCGGTCGATCGGGGCGGCGGTGCGGAAGATGGCGTAGGTGATCGCCATGGTCAGCACGATGATCGCGATCAGCACGCTGAGGCCGAGGACGCCGGGGAACTGGGTCGCGAGCACCACCACGGCGGAGATCGCACCCGGGCCGGACAGCAGCGGAACCGCCAGCGGGAACACCGCGATGCGGCGCAGTTCGTCGGCGCGGCCGGCCTGTTCGATGATGGGGGCCTTGGCACGATCCTCGCGCCGGGAGAACACCATCTCGAACGCGATCCAGAACAGCATCAGGCCGCCGGCGACGCGGAAGGCCGGCAGGCTGATGCCGAGCAGCCGCAGGATCGCCGAACCGGCAACGGCGAACACGATCAGGATGATACCGGCCGTCACCACCGCGCGCGTCGCGACCTGCCGCCGTTCGCCGGGCTGCGCCCACGACGTGGTGGCGAGAAAGATCGGCGCCAGCGCCAGCGGGTCCACGATCACGAACAGCGTCGTGAACGCGCTCAGCAACGCCTGCAAATCCATGTCTTCAGCCCCCGCCGGATCGTGCCACCTGGCCGCCGGAAGAGACGATAGGACGAACCGGCGGCCCGCGTCGACGGCGCGCGGCGGAGGGCGCTGCGACGCATTGGCCGCCGGGCCGCCCCATCCCCGCCGCAAAGCCCCGTGAGCGGCTTGCGGCGACGCCGATAAAATATTGAAAGTGATCGAATTTTTTCGTTAGCGGGCGTCGTGCGCAACATTTGGCCCCGGCGCCTGAATCGGCTATAAGCGTGCGACCTCAAACGACGACGGAATAAGAACTTGGCCGATCCGGACAAGCCTGCACCGGAAGCTGATCCCTCCGACATCAGCCCGATCTCGATCACCGACGAAATGCGCCGGTCCTATCTCGATTACGCCATGAGCGTGATCGTGAGCCGCGCGCTGCCCGACGTGCGCGACGGACTGAAGCCTGTGCATCGCCGCATCCTCTATTCGATGCACGAGATGGGCTACGAGTGGAACAAGCCCTACCGCAAGTCGGCCCGCGTCGTCGGCGACGTGATCGGTAAATATCACCCCCACGGCGACCAGTCGGTGTACGACGCGCTGGTGCGCATGGCGCAGCCGTTCTCCATGCGGGTGCCGCTGATCGACGGACAGGGCAATTTCGGCTCCGTCGACGGCGATCCGCCCGCGGCGATGCGATATACCGAGGTTCGCCTCGACAAGGTCTCGCAGAACCTCACCGAGGATCTCGACAAGCAGACCGTCGATTTCCAGGACAACTACGACAATTCCGAGCGCGAGCCGGTCGTTCTGCCGGCGCGGTTCCCGAACCTGCTCGTCAACGGCGCCGGCGGCATCGCGGTCGGCATGGCGACCAACATCCCGCCGCACAATCTGGGCGAGATCATCGACGCCTGCATCGCGCTGATCGAAGATCCCGCGCTGACGGTCGAGCGGCTGATGGAGATCGTGCCGGGCCCGGACTTCCCGACCGGCGGCATCATTCTCGGCCGCTCCGGCATCCGCCAGGCCTACCTTACCGGCCGCGGCTCCATCACCATGCGCGGCAAGGTCGCCATCGAGACGATCCGCAAGGATCGCGAGGCGCTGATCATCACCGAGATCCCCTATCAGGTGAACAAGGCCTCGATGGTGGAGAAGATCGCGGACCTCGTGCGCGAGAAGCGCGTCGAGGGCATCTCGGATCTGCGCGACGAGTCCGACCGCGACGGCATGCGCGTCGTTGTGGAGCTGAAGCGCGACGTCGTCGCCGACGTGGTGCTGAACCAGCTCTACCGCTTCTCGCCGCTCCAGACCACGTTTGGCGCCAACATGGTGGCGCTCAACGGCGGCAAGCCGGAGCTGATGAACCTTCGCGACATGCTGACGGCGTTCATCGCCTTCCGCGAGGAGGTGATCGGCCGGCGCACCAAGTACCTGCTCGGCAAGGCGCGCGACCGCGCCCATGTCCTCGTCGGCCTCGCCATCGCCGTCGCCAATATCGACGAAGTCATCCGCCTGATCCGGGCCGCGCCCGATCCGGCTTCGGCCCGCGCCGCGCTGATGGAGCGGAACTGGCCGGCGAAGGACATGGCGCCGCTGCTGACGCTGATCGACGATCCGCGCCACAAGCTTGCGGATGACGGCACCTACCGGCTCTCCGAGGAGCAGGCCCGCGCCATCCTCGACCTGCGCCTGCAGCGCCTGACCGCGCTCGGCCGCGACGAGATCGCCGAGGAACTGGAAAAGCTCGCGGTGGAAATCCGCGACTATCTGGAGATCCTGCGCTCGCGCGCCCGGGTGCTGGAGATCATCACGAACGAACTGACGGCGATCCGCAGCGAGTTCGCCAAACCGCGGCGCACCGAGATCGTCGAGGGCGGGGCAGACCTCGAGGACGAGGACCTGATCCAGCGCGAGGACATGGTTGTCACCGTCAGCCACGCCGGCTACGTCAAGCGCGTGCCGCTCGCGACCTATCGCGCCCAGCGCCGCGGCGGCAAAGGCCGCGCGGGCATGGCGACCCGCGAGGAAGATTTCGTCACCCGCCTGTTCGTGGCCAACACCCACACGCCGGTGCTGTTCTTCTCGTCGCTCGGCCAGGTCTACAAGGAGAAGGTGTGGCGGTTGCCGATGGCGGCGCCCCAGGCGCGCGGCAAGGCGCTCGTCAACATCCTGCCGCTGGAGCCGGGCGAGCAGATCACCTCCATCCTGCCGCTGCCGGAGGACGAGGCGAGCTGGGCGTCGCTCGACGTGATGTTCGCCACCCGCCGCGGCACGGTCCGGCGCAACAAGCTATCCGACTTCGTTCAGGTCAATCGCAACGGCAAGATCGCGATGAAGCTCGACGAGGGCGACGGCATCGTCGACGTCCAGGTCTGCACCGAGAACGACGACGTGCTTTTGACCACCGCCGCCGGCCAGTGCATCCGCTTCGCGGTAACGGACGTGCGCGTGTTCAAGGGGCGCGATTCCGTCGGCGTGCGCGGCATCACGCTCGGCTCCGACGATACCGTGATCTCGCTCTCCATCCTGCGGCACTTCGAGGCGAGCCCGGCGGACCGCACCGCCTATCTGAAGATGAGCCGCGCGGGCGCCGGCGAGATCGAGGACGGCTCCGAGCCCGAGGCGGAAGACGCGGCGGGCGAGGCGAACGGCAGCGGCCTTGCCGAGGAACTCGGCGGCGAGCGCTATGCCGAGATGAGCGCGGCGGAGCAGTTCATCCTGACGGTCTCCGAATACGGCTACGGCAAGCGCACCTCGTCGTTCGGCTACCGCATCACCGGGCGCGGCGGCAAGGGCA